>NZ_JAYGHE010000114.1:0-15768 GCF_034931145.1 Nostoc sp. UHCC 0252
TACAGATAAAGCATACGGCTCGATTGTATTTAGAAAAGGTTCTGTCGGTTCAGTTCCAACGAATGCCACAGTTGTTGACACCTCATTTATTGCCGGATATGTAGGGCGTTCAGGTAATACCACAGGTTCAGCGACCTCCGATTGGGTGGCAAGTTTAATCACTGGCACTGCACCGAATTTGTTGTTAAGTAATGTTACTAGCACTTCACCTGGAAACTTTGCTAGTCAGCCGCTAAATCACATAGGGGATACTAACTTTGCTCCTCCTACTGATATCAATTACGCCATTTCAACTGCTACCCCGACTGTAACTGAAGGTGATAGTGGTAGCCAAACTGTCACTTTCACCATTATTCGTAGTGGCAATACTAGCATTGCTAATACTTTAAATTATGCCCTGGATGGCACGGCAACTTTTAGCAGTGATTACAATACTATTAAAGTTGCAGGTGTTACAAGTGGTGTATCTGGAACTATAATCTTTGCTGCTGGGGAAACAACAAAGACTATTACATTAAACGTTCTGGGTGAAAAGGTCACTGAACTTGATGAAACTATTAATCTGACGCTGAGTCACCCGAACCACCCAGATCCTATTACTAATCCAGCTACAGTTACCATAGTTAACAATGATAATCCACCGACTATCTCCATCGTCAATGATAGTGGTGCTGAAGATAGCGGCAATCTTGTTTTTATTGTCAAACTCTCTAATGCCAGCGTTCACCCGATTACAGTCGATTACAACACTAGTAATGATGATGCGATCGCTGGCGTTGATTACACCCCAGTCACAGGAACTCTAACTTTCAACCCCGGAGTCACTAGTCAAACAATTACAGTGCCAATTCTCGACGACTTTGTTGCCGAATCCAGTGAAAGCTTTTTTGTCAATCTTACAAATCCTACGAACGCCAGCATTGCTGATAACCAAGCTATTGGTACTATTACTGACAACGACAAAGCGGGTATTACTATCTCTCCTGCCAATGCACTTGTAACTACCGAAGCTGGTGGCACTGATAGCTTCAGTATTCAACTCACTAGCCAACCCACTGCCGATGTCACCATAGGTTTGAGTAGTTCCAAAGTTAGTGAAGGTACTATTTCAGTTTCTAGCGTGACATTTACCGCAGCTGACTGGAATATAGCCCAAACCATCACAGTTACAGGTGTTGATGATGGTGTTGTAGATGATAATATTGCTTACAAAATTATTACTGCTAAAGCTGTTAGTAGTGATGCCAAATACGTTATCAATCCTGCTGATATTGATGTCGTTAACATTAAAAGTGGCAACCAAGTTAATAGCATTATCACAGGTTCACCCTTGGCTAATAACTTACAGGGAACTAGCTCAGACGAACTTATTTTTGGCTTTGCTGGTAATGACATTATTGTTGGTGGAGGAGGAAACGATCGCATTTATGGCGGTTTTGGTATTGATAATCTCACAGGTGGTATAGGTAATGATGTCTTTGTGATTGTCCAAGGTGAAGGTAGAGATACAATCAAAGATTTCAACATTAATGAAGATTTGATTGCTTTATCAAGTGGTATAAGCTATTCAAATTTGTCTATTACTCAGAGCAATAATGATACTTTGATTAAGATTGGAACCGTAAGTCTTGCTTTGTTAACTGGAATTACGCCATCCGATTTAAACGCTAGTCATTTCACTACTTACTAGTGCTTCATTGCATTAATTTTTAGGGTTTCAAGATCCCCGACTTATTCAAAAAGTCGGGGATATGGCCATACCTAAGAAGTTAAACCATACACTATTTATCTATTTTTCACCCAAAAAAATTACATTATATTTAATGGATCTACATCTATTGTCAAACTCACAGATTGGGGACAAAGCGATCGCACTTCTTCCCAATCTGGCAATTGTGGCAATGCATCAGGGGCAAATTTAATCAATATCTGCCAGCGATAACGATTAGCTACCCGTAAAATACTCGCTGGTGCTGGGCCTAATATCTCGAATTCTTCTTCTGTACTTAAAGCTGTGGCAATGATTTGTGCGGTATTTTGCACTTGAATGGGATCGAGACTACTTAAGCGCAATAAAATTAACCGCCCATAAGGGGGATAATTGAGGGCTTGGCGTTGTTCTAACTCAGCTTGGGAGAAAGAGTGATAATCGTGCGATCGCACTGCCGCAATTACCTGATGTTCTGTAGTGTAAGTTTGTACAATCACTCTCCCCGGATCATCGCCTCTCCCAGCACGTCCAGCGACTTGAGTCAAGGTTTGAAATGCCCGTTCACTGGCGCGATAATCTGATAAATTTAGCAATCCATCGGCGGCGACAACACCCACAAGTGTCACCTGTGGTAAATCCAAACCTTTGGTGAGCATTTGCGTACCCACTAATAAATCCGCTTCGCCGTTGGCAAACTGGGTGAGTAGAGTCCGGTGTGAGCCTTTGTTACGGGTGGTATCGCTATCAAAACGAATCAAGCGTAACTCTGGAAACTGTCGCGCTAATTCCTGCGTGACTCGCTGAGTACCGCTACCGAAAAATTTCAGGTAAGGGGAACTACAATCGGGGCAGAATTTGGGGTGCGATCGCGCATAGTTACAATAATGGCAGCGCAATAATTCCGGCGCTTTTTCTTCGGTGTGGTGGTACGCCAGCGAAACGTCACAGTGCGGACATTCCAACACATATCCACAACTGCGACAAGAGACAAAGGTACTGTGTCCCCGACGATGGATAAATAAAATTCCCTGTTGTTTTCTCTCTTGTAACTGTTGCAAAGCTTCTTGCAGCGATCTACTAAATATAGAACGATTTCCCTGCTGTAACTCTTGCCGCATATCGACTATTTCCACAGGCGGTAAAGGGCGAGAATTGATGCGTTCGGGCAAACTTAAATAATGAGTGCTGAGTGCTGTTAGCGGTAGCGGGGCGTTTAGCCCGTGCTGAGTGCTGAGTGAGGAGTGAGGAGTTAGGAATTCTCCCCCTGCCCCCCTGCTCCCCTGCCTCCCCACGCTTACCCAAGTTTCCAACGAAGGCGTGGCGGAACCTAGCAATAAGGGGCAATTTTCTAATTCGGCCCGCCATTTGGCGACAGTGCGGGCATGGTAAGTAGGTATGGGTGAGTCTTGCTTAAAGCTGCTGTCGTGTTCTTCATCTAAAATAATTAAACCCAAGTTGGGCAAAGGCGCGAAAACGGCGCTGCGCGTACCAATGACAACTTGGGGTTCTCCGGTGAGCATAAGCCGCCAAGTGTCGTAACGTTCACCGTCGGAGAGGGCACTGTGATAAACGCTGACTTTATTGCCGAAACGGGCGCGAAAACGATCGGTTAGCTGGGGTGTGAGTCCAATTTCGGGGACTAAAACGAGGGCAGATTTGCCTTGGTTAAGAAGAGGTGCGATCGCTTGCAAATATACTTCGGTTTTCCCTGAACCTGTCACCCCATGCAATAAAACTTCCGCAAATCCATCGAGTGTCTGGATTGTCGCTAAGGCGCTAGCTTGAGCAATAGTTAAGGATTTAGCGCCATCGCCTGCTAATGCTGGGCCCTGTTCGGTTCGCAATACTTCCCGTTCTTCGATGACAATGTAACCCTTTTGTGTCAACGTCTTGAGGATTGAAGAACTAGCATTGCAAATTTGCAGTAATTCATTTTGCCACAACTCGCCATTATGCCGCCGCAGAACTTCCAAAATCTCTCTTTGACGAGTAGTTAAGTCGCTATCGATTGTACCTGTGAGCGTAACTGCTTTTTGCAGCTTTGGTCGGGTCAGACGTGGTGGTTCTAAGTAGCTTTCTACTAAACCGAATCGCAGCAGTTCCCGAATTCCCCGATAGGCAGATTTAACTTTTTGTTGAAGGTAGGCGAAACTATAATCCCCCGCAGGCTGCCCTTGTAAAAGTTCCCAAACTTGCCGCGCAGTAGGAGTTAAAAAAGCTAAAGGATCGGGAGATGCTAGCAAATAACTACTTCCCCCTGCCCCTCCTTTGACAAGGCGAATACGACGCTGCGATCGCCCCAGCAACCCTGGTGGTAGAGCAACCCGGATTACTTGAATCAAAGGCGTATAGTAATATGCAGCAACTCGATTGAGTAATTCCCAATAAGCACTTGGGAAAAATCCAACGCTGACTATATCTTCTACTTCTCGGATTTTTTCTGGTGCTAAATCGATATTTGGTTGTGCAAGTAACCGAATTGCGATCGCTCCTAATTGTTGTGCCCCAAATGGCACACTTAAAATATCCCCTGGTTTTATTTCTAACTGGGCTGGCAATCGATAAGTAAATAATCCTGTACTTCCTGGACAGTCTACCAGTACTTCAACCCACCTATTAAGAATTGCACCTGACTTGTATGATTCACTCGGTTCACTCACCGCTAAAGGAGATAAATTTATGTCATTTATATACATACTTGCTGATTTTATAATTAAATATTTTTTCACATAACTGGTCAAAATCAACCTAGCTAAACTTTAGTTTTTTGCTTTCTTAAATTTAAATAGTATTTATCAATACTGTTATTCTTCATAATACTTGATAAGTTTCCTCTTATGTAATCTACTAGACAAATTCGTATCAACTATACATGCAATAAATATTTTGTACCCACTATACAAATAAAAGCATGTCGGCACTTGCTGTAACGGTTGCTCTATCTACTAAATAGGGAGTAGCCTTTTTCCGCCTATCGGTAGATATTAAACCCTTTCTGTATATGAGATGCTTTTATACAAGTAAGATCATACTGAAATTAAGCTGCAATTATTATAATTTGTATCATCTGGGTAATTTGAAAATGGTAATTCATAACTGCACACCAGGTTTTGAATTTATCCAGTGGCTTCCAATACCTAAACAGAAAAATATATATTTATAAAAATATATGAAAGTTTAAGAGATTTGGATGGTTAGCTGAGATTTTTATGCTTGTTCAGGTTGAGAAAGTTTGAGGGGGGTTTGACATATTCGGTAATTAAGAAAAAAATGAAGAATATAATCTGTTGGAAGCCTAAGAAGAAAGTTGTGTTGGGTGCTAAGGTTAGTTTCGTTATAGGTTGTATCTAACTGTAACCCAAGGTTGTAGGTAGATACAGATTTTTATTCTTGAATAGAAATTAGCAGAAATTTCTATTTTGCTATATAAACGGGTGCATTCGTCCATTAGGGAAAACTACCAAGCCTCAAACGAGTAGCTGAAACTAAATTATGTACCAAACAAAACAACAATCCCTAAAAGAAACTATGAATATTGTTGAATTGGAAACAATGGAAATACTGGATAATACTGCTGATATTGAAGAACCATTACTCGATATTTTAGATGCAGGGGTAGATGAAGAACCTTCAATTGTAGTAGAAAATCTGGAATCAGATGAACGCGATGGCGATCAAATGGCGGCGGCCCGTCCTTCGGGATACAATAAAACCGAGCATGATGATGCTGTTGGCGCATTTTTTAAAGAAATGGCGCGTTATCCGCTTCTAAAGGCTGATGAAGAGGTGGAGTTAGCGCGGCGAGTTAGGTTTCTAGAAGAAATTAGGGAATTACAAGCTGCTTTAAACTTAAAACTAGGACAGGAACCTACCAAACTAGAAGTAGCTTCCGAGTTAGAAATGACCGAAAAGCAACTAGAAAATCGCTTGTATCAAGGTAGAGTAGCGAAACGCAAAATGATTCGCTCTAACTTGAGATTAGTAGTTTCTATTGCCAAAAGATATTTAAATAGGGGAGTACCTTTTCTGGATTTAATTCAGGAAGGAGCAATGGGTTTAAATCGCGCTACAGAAAAGTTTGATCCCGATAAAGGATATAAGTTTTCTACCTACGCCTATTGGTGGATTAGACAAGCGATTACAAGAGCTATAGCTAACGATGCTCGGACAATTCGGCTACCGATTCATATTGTTGAAAAGCTTAACAAGCTAAAAAAAGCCCAACGGGAACTCAAACAAAAACTCTGTCGTAATCCTACCGAAGGTGAAATGGCAGAATCTTTGGAAATTAGCGTACAACAACTACGCCAGCTACAACAGCTACGCCGTCAAGCGCTGTCTCTCAATCACCGCGTCGGTAAAGAAGAAGACACGGAATTGATGGATTTACTAGAAGATGAAGATAACCTGTCTCCAGAAGCAAAAATGAATGAAAACATGATGCGTCAGGAGATTTGGGAAGTTTTAGGTGACGTTTTAACTCCACGGGAGAAAGATGTGATTTCTCTGCGCTATGGTTTGACAACTAGCGAACCTTGCACCCTAGAAGAAGTTGGCAATATGTTCAATCTTTCGCGTGAGCGAGTGCGTCAAATTCAAAGCAAAGCGATGCGAAAATTGCGCCGTCCTCACATAGCTAAACGCTTAAAAGGTTGGTTAGTTTAGTTACATTTCTGAAGATAGAGATGCAATCCCTGACTTAATTAGCTCCACCAACGAATATAGATCAAATAAAGTGCAAAACTTTAAATTTCGTCGGGGAGCCAATGCGTTGCGGAGATTCCCGACGCTCGATAGCGTAGCATTAGCGAGGAACGAGCGCCTGACTCGCTCTAAGGGCGTACTCATGCTATAGGTAGCGTCTCATAAGAGAAGCTATGCCGTAGGCTTTACGCCGTGCTATCCGTTGTAGCAACTAGCGTTGTGTTACCACGTAGCGTAACGCAGCATTATCAATTGTAGCTGTGTTAGGACAAATGTTCATAACACACCTTACAAAATTTGCTCTTTATTAAATCCACATTTCTAGTGAATTTAGAGAGCTTCTATCTATATATTCCTTGAGCCTTCATCTATCAACATCTACAAAAACCGGGCATTCTGTACCTTAGTCAGTATTCAAAAAAAAATGCACAGTTACCTATAGACTATGGAGTATCAACTATGGACTATAGACTAATGACTACGTGTAGTAATTTGATTGTGCGTTTTGCTGAACCAACTGATTACAGCGCACTGTTTAAATTAATTCAGGGGCTAGCTGAGTATGAAAAATTATCTCATGCTGTCACTGGCGATGCTTTGGCACTTAAAGAGCATTTATTCGGTTCGCACAAATATATAGAAGCGATTTTAGCAGAATCTACCAATCAAGCTGTTGGCTTTGCCCTATTTTTTCATAATTATTCAACATTTTTGACCAAGCCAGGGATTTATCTAGAAGACTTATTTGTTTTACCAGAATATCGTAGACAAGGTATTGGTAAGGCTCTCATTAGTAAAGTAGCCCAGATAGCTGTAGAACGTGATTGTGGGCGTTTAGAGTGGAGTGTGTTGGATTGGAATGAACCAGCTAAAGAATTCTATCGCAGTATGGGAGCATCTATATTAGATGATTGGCGAATTTGCCGTGTTACAGAAGACGCGCTTACTCAATTAGGAACTGTTAAATAAAAAATAAAGGATGAAATATAAAATATGAATTAGAATAATTTTGTTATTGAATATTTCATCCTAAAATGGGTATTATTTCTCAGCTATAAAATATTAAATTTATTATATAAAAAATTCTATTTTCATCATCAGTGTAAATCAAAAGCAGTTTGTCGCTAGATATGGCTCTGTCTAAAAAATTAAAAATTAAAAAACTTTAAAGCGAAGTTTGACAGTATGTCATTTGACTATAAGAGCGGCTCAACTGACAATTATGGAGGATATTGTACCGAATAAGCCCTTATTGTAGGGAGAACACGAAATGAAAAAACTGGTTACACTTATGTTGTTAGGCATAGCTATCTTCACCTTTGCCTTCAGCAATCCAGCTTTGGCAGGAGATGCTGCTAGTGGAGCTAAAGTATTTAGTGCTAATTGTGCTTCTTGTCACGCAGGAGGTAAGAATCTGGTTCAAGCTAATAAAAACTTGAAGAAGGATGCTTTGGAGAAGTATGGTTTGTACTCAGCAGAGGCGATTATTTCTCAAGTTACAAATGGTAAAAATGCTATGCCTGCTTTCGGCAAACGTTTGAAAGCTGAACAGATTGAAAATGTAGCTGCTTATGTGCTTTCACAAGCAGATAAGGACTGGAAGTAGACTAACATCTAACTTCAAAAATTAACAATTAGCGGGATAAAAGCCCCGCTAATTTTAGAGTTGAGAAAATTTTCAAATAGGATGCTTATACTAATTTTGGATTAAGAGTCTTAATAAAAAGACTGTTCCAAGAATATCAAACAATACTATCCTAATTTGGTGCTATGGGTAATTTCTGGCGATTACTTGTCAGTGTAATCATTGCTTTTTTTCTGACTTTTTCTACTCTATCCGCACATTCAGCACCCGCTTCTATTACCCAAACTACAGCGATTGATTTCTTGGAGTTTGGTGTAGATAAGATACAGCATGGTAATTACCAGGAAGCAATAGAGAATTTCAATCGGGCGATCGCACTTGAGAAAGATTTTGCTGTAGCTTATAGCGATCGCTGTCTTGCTTATCTCCAACTACAAGATTACCATCAAGCGATCGCAGATTGTACGCAAGCCATAAATCTTGCACCGGATAACTTTGAGGCTTATCTGAACCGGGGTTTGGCACTCTATAGAGAAGGAGATTATTCAGCTGCGATCGTTGATTATAATCGAGCCGTTGCACTTAAAGCATCCGATTTTCGAGCTTATTACAACCGAGGATTAGCCCGTGCTGCGGATGGGAAAGACTCGGAGGCAATTCTTGACTTTAATTTAGCCCTAACTCAAATTCCCCGGATTACCAGCTTACTGGTTGCAGATATCTACAATGACCGAGGTTTGGCGCATTTTGTCTTGCAAGATATCCAAGCTGCGATGCTCGACTTTAACCTAGCAATTCGCCTCAACCCTAACGATGCTCGAACTTATTTTAACCGGGGTTGTACTTGCGGACGAAACGGAGATAACTTTGGTGCAGTGCGTGATTTTTCCCAAGTTATCAGACTTAATCCCAGTAACGCTCAGGCTTACGTTCATCGGGGAGTAGCTCAGTATCGCTTAGGATACCACTTAGATGCAATGTCTGATTTACAAAAAGCATCTGAGTACTTTGACAATCAAGGAAAGAGAGTTGCTTACCAAAAAACTCTAGATTTGCTGAAGAGTTTGCGACAAAAAATTTCGTCTGTAACGGAAATCGCTCTTTTGTAAGACTGTAAAGACTATATAGGGTATCCACCAGCTTGAAAAATCTGTTCGGGAGTTAAGTTTGATTCGGGGAAAAGAGGTGAGATAATGCGATCGCTACCTTGAAACTGGCTGACTTGGTATTCTCCCTCAATTAAGGTGTAAAGCGAGACAGTTGGTTGTTTAGGGTTGCCGATAAATCGCCTACCGCCTAAAGCCGCATAGTCTACAATCCAGTATTCTGGGATGCCTACAGCCTCATAGTCAGCAGCTTTTTTTAAATAATCATCACGCCAATTACTACTCACCCTTACGGGTTCGTCAGTTGCTTCAACGCGGGGAACCCGCGCAACGCACTGACTCACTACCTCAACTACTAAGGGTATTGATTCCGCCTGGCTTACAGTAGATTCTTTTTTCCATAGAGGTTCGTTTACCAAATTAGGGAGATTTAATATCAGCACATCTGGTGAGTAAGCCGATTCACTTTCAAGTGGTTTTACTAATACTGTTTTCGGGATGCCGTAGCGTAGGCCGATGCGACTATATTCTAGAATAAATTTTTGCACTAAAAATACAATAATCTCTTCATGGTCGCCTGTGGGTTGCGGCATCTCGACTATTACTCCATCATGCAATTCATAACGTTTTCCTGTGTTGTCAGGATATTTAGCAACGAATTCATCAAATGTAACTACTTTGCGTAAGGCTTGAATCATAAATTATTGCCATTTACCTCAATGCTAACGATTATAGAGCGTACTTTAACCGGGGTTGTGCTTGCGGAAAAAAAATAGAGATGACTTTGATATCAGGTTCGGTTAAATACTTATGATATCTGTAGTAGTGCGGCAAGCTTAAAATATTGGGTTCAAAAAATATAGAAAGTCCCAAATAAAACATTACTCAATCCAACAAATTAAGCTTGCCACGCTAGTAGGTTGGGTTGAGGAACGAAACCCAACACGCTGATCCTTGTTTATGTTGGGTTTCACTGCCATTCAACCCAACCTACATTGATAAGTTTTATTATAAGTAATCACCCGAACTTGATATGATATGAGGCTTATTCCCCGGAAAATGTAGGATCGATATTACAAATTTACCGCATCTCTGTAGGTGCGGTAAATATTTGAGTATCTTGTTCTGATATTACTGTTAACTAATAAGACGTAATAGCATTAGAGAGCGATCTGTGACTGGCACAGTTTGAGAGCCTGAAACTAATTTACCTCGATCTAAAAAGCGAGGTTCATTAGTGTCGATTACTATCTCCCATGCCTTGTCTTTAAAGTCATCGGGTAAACCAAACTCAATTAACTCATAGTGAGCGTTAAAAAATAACAGAAAACTTTCATCAATAATCCGCTCACCACGATCGCCTGGAGTAAGAATTCCCTGCCCATTCAAGAAAATCTCCATTACTTTGGCATAACTAATTAGCCACTGCTTCTGAGTCATTTTGCTGCCATCAGCATTAAACCAAGCAATATCATTAATGCCTAAACCGTGGATGGGACGACCTTGAAACCACTTACGTCGGCGGAATACTGGATGCTGATGGCGAAAGTTAATTAGTTCGCGTGTAAAGTCTAGTAAATCCGCGTTCGCTTTGTGCAAATCCCAGTGCCGCCAAGAAATCTCATTATCTTGGCAGTAGACATTATTATTTCCCTTTTGACTACAGCCAATTTCATCCCCCTCTAATAGCATTGGGACACCTTGAGATAGCATTAGGGTTGCTAAAAAGTTTCGTCGTTGCCGTTCGCGCAAACGTAGTACTTCTGGATCGTCGGTTTCACCTTCTGCACCACAATTCCAGGATCTATTATGGCTTTCACCATCTCTATTATCTTCCCCATTTGCATAGTTATGCTTTTCGTTATAACTGACCAAATCATTTAACGTAAAACCATCATGAGCAGTTATAAAATTAATACTTGCATTTGGGTTACGTCCGTTTGTTTGATACAGGTCAGGGCTACCTGTAAAACAGTAAGCAAATTGTCCTAAACTATCATCTACACCACGCCAAAAATCTCTGACTGTATCCCTATATCTTCCATTCCACTCAGACCAACGCAATGGAAAATTCCCGACTTGATAGCCGCCTTCTCCTAAGTCCCAAGGTTCAGCAATTAATTTCACATCTGCTAAGATTGGGTCTTGATGAATAATATCAAAGAAAGCTGATAGGTTATCTACCTCATATAATTCTCGTGCTAGTGCTGAGGCCAAATCAAATCGGAAACCATCTACATGCATTTCTATTACCCAATAGCGCAGGCTATCCATGATTAACTTCAGAACTTGAGCATGACGCACATTCAGAGAGTTACCGCAGCCTGTAAAGTCCATGTAGTAGCGAGGATCATCCTTTACCAAACGGTAATATACAGAATTATCAATACCTCGCAAAGATAGTGTTGGCCCAAAATGATTTCCTTCGCCAGTGTGGTTGTAGACTACATCTAAAATCACTTCAATTCCTGCCAAATGTAGTGCCTTGACCATTTGCTTGAATTCTGTGACTTGTTCTCCCGCAGTCCCACTAGCACTGTAACTAGAATAGGGGGCAAAATAGTTGATGGAATCGTAGCCCCAGTAATTCTTTAATCCTTTATCTTCTAAATGTCCTGGATGAGATAGAAAGTGATGTACTGGCATCAATTCAACTGCTGTAATTCCTAATTGCAGTAAATGTTGAATTGCTGCTGGATGTGCTAACCCTGCATAAGTACCACGCAACTCTTCTGGAATAGCTGGATGTAGTTTAGTAAAACCTTTGACGTGGGTTTCATAAATAATAGTTGTATGCCAAGGTGTAGCAAGCAGTTTATCGCCTTCCCAATCAAAAGATTCATCAATTACAACACACTTGGGCATTATTTTGGCATCGTCTAGTTCAGAAAAAACTAAGTCTTTTCCCTCAGCGTCTAGAGAGTAGCCAAAGACAGATGGATCGTTACTAAATTCACCATCAATTGCCTTAGCGTAGGGGTCAATTAATAGTTTGTTTGGATTAAATCGATGACCTACCTCTGGTGCCCACATCCCATGCACTCTAAACCCATACTTTTGACCTGGGCTAACTCCTGGTAAGTAACCATGCCAAACAAAATTGTTTTTTTCTGTTAAAGGTACGCGAATCTCTTCGTCGTCGTGATCAAATAAACAAAGCTCTACCCCAGTTGCATTTTCCGAAAATAAAGCAAAGTTTGTTCCTTTACCATCCCAACTTGAACCTAAAGGATATACATTCCCTGGCCAGACAGATACATACATAATCCAATTTTAAATAATTACTTTTTTGGCAATTTTAAGTTAGATTGTTTGGAATAATTAGTTAAAATTGTCACTAATATTCAGTTTTTTTAAAGTACTAACACTACAGCTTAACTTGTAAATAAGATTATTTACTCTATCAGTAGTTATATAAATCTCTATTCCTTAAGTCTGAAAATTGAGGCAGACGGCAATAAGCAGGGAGCAGGGAGCAGGGAGCAGGGAGCAGGGAGCAGGGAGCAGGGAACAGGGAACAGGGAGCAGGGAGCAGGGAGCAGGGGGCAGGGGGCAGGGAGCAGGGAGAATTATTTTTCTCCTGCCTTCTGCCTCTTTGTTGAAGGCATAGTCAGCGACTAACTAACAAATCATCAAACTGTAGAAATATGACAGCGTGTCTTTTGACACGATTTTACTATTACAGCAACAATACTACGTAGTAACTGTTTTTACTTGGTGTGAAAGAGAACGTGAAAAAGGATTTTTTGTTGCTGACAGTTGCTTTACCGAGTTTACTGATAGCGTTGCCTAGCTTTGCTGCTGAGAGTGAAATTAAGGAAAGAACTACTGATAAATTAACTGAAGTAATTTCAGATATTCCAAGTTTGAGTGAAATCGGGCTACCTGCTACTAATGCTGAATTATTAACTCAACAATCTGCGCCGAGTGAAGTTGAGCCAGAAACTGAACCAGATGATGCAGATATTTCTATAGAAGCGATCGCAGAACCAGACAACTTACCCCAATCTACACCAACTTACGTAATTGATAAAGAAGAAATTAAAAAGCAGGGCGCTAGCAGTTTAGCCGATATCTTGAAAAGAATGCCTGGTTTTGCAATCAATGATGTCGGTCATGGTGCAGATATTCACACAGGTACATACTACCGGGGAGCCTCAATTAATCAGTCTGTATTTTTGATTAATGGTAGACCAATTAACAATAATGTCAACACTTATCATGGTGGAACTGACTTAAATAGCATTCCTGTAGAAGCGATTGAGCGAGTGGAATTATATAGCGGTACAGCTTCCGCTTTATTTGGTTCCTCAGCTTTTGGGGGAGTTGTGAATATTATCACCAAAGAAGGTTATGGCAAACCTAAATTCAATGCTAGTGCAGAATTTGGCTCATTGAATTTAAATAACCAACAAGTAACTTATGGTGGTTCATCCAATAATGTCAAATACAACTTTAGCTTTGAAAGGTTTTTTACAGACAACCGCTACCGCGTCCCTGTAGGTGCTGCAAATCGTGATGAACAGGGATTTTTATTCAATGCAGACACAGCTACAAGTACCTACTTTGGTAGCATTGGAGTAGATTTAGATCAGAAAAATTCCTTGAATTTAGACGTTACTGCACTCAGCAGTCGTCGCGGTTTAATTTATTTCGGTTTCCCTCTCCAAAGAGATAGATTAGACCACGATGGTTTAAACATTGGTTTATCCTGGAAAACTCGACTAGGTAATGGTGAAAGTTCTAATCTGACAACCTCAATTGGTTATAACCAAGATTATTTCAGCACTTATGGGCCTACAGGAGCATTTTACCGCACCGGAGTTTTAGATACACAACAACTTACAGCTAGGGTAGATCATGAGTGGAAAATTACTTCTAATAATAAATTGCGCTGGGGATTAGATTTGAAAAACACCGATTTAACCGGTGATGTTTTCAGTACAAATCCTAGTAGAGTTGCTAATAACGGAACTCAAGATAGGAGTTTGTTCAATACAGCTTTATTTGCTGTCAATACTTGGAATATTAGCGATAACTTTCTGATAGATTTAGGGTTAAGGCAAACTTTTGACAGCCAGTTTGGAAATTATCTCAACCCTAGTGTGGGATTACGTTATGCCGTCACGCCATTAGTAGCAGTGCGTGGAAGTTGGGCAGGAGCGCAACGCAATCCTGGGTTAGATCAGTTGTATTTTTATGATACAGTTCATGGTTGGGATCCAAATCCTAATTTAAGACCAGAAACTGGTTCTACTTGGAGTGCGGGAGTAGATGTCAATTTTTCTCAAAATCTAATTGGACAGTTTACTTACTTTGGTAGTAGTATAGGCGATCGCTTGGGAGTCACCGCCGGCAGGTGGGAAAACATTGGATTAGTAGATACCAATGGTTTAGAGGTGGCATTGCAATTCAGATTCGCGGCTGGCTGGTCAACTTTCCTCAACTACACTTATACAGATGCTCAAATAAAAACAGGCTCAGATAGAGGTTTACAATTAGGCTTGATTCCCTACTCTGTACTGCAAACTGGCTTAGGTTATGAAAATGCAGGATGGCAGGCTAACTTGTATGTTACTTACAATAGCGGCGCTCGTAGATCCATCTTCGTTAACGCTAGTGACAAAGCTACAGATTTCGCACCATCTTTTGTAAATCTAGATTTGAGCGGGCGTGTACCTTTAGCTAGCAATTTAGGATTGACATTTTACTTAGAAAATTTACTAGGTGAGCAATATGAGCGAGTTAATCGCATTTATAGCCCTGGATTTACTTTTCGTGTAGGTTTAAGCGCTAATTTGTAGGTATCTGCTTTTCTCTCTGCGTTCTCTGTGTCTCTGCGGTTTAAAAGTTATTTATTGAACCACAGAGGCGCAGAGAACGCAGAGAAAAGAGAAGTGTTTTGGTAACTATGCACCGCTATACAACATCGTGCGTTAGGCTAAAGCCGTAACTCTTCCTATTTACAATTCAATATGCTTGGGTTAAGGAACGAAACCCAACATTATCAAAGCTTTGTTGGGTTTCACTTCGTTCAACCCAACCTACGATTCTTCTTAACTATTTAAGATTTACTTTTAATCCAAAATCTAAAATCTAAAATTGCGATGAGAGCCAAAATTGAAAATCAAATACTTTTTATCCACCACGAAGATTTACCAGAGTTTAAGAAGGGTGGTTCAGTGGTGCGGAACTCTTATTTCTGGGCTTTACGTTCAATTGCTGGTAAAGCTTCGCGTTATCGTGATTGGGAATATGAACCGGAGGTTTGGCTAGCACTTTCACGAATGCTTTTGTCTTTTGCTGAATCTGGGTACTTAGGTCTTAGAGAAACTTTGCTGGAGTTTCCTTTCTCTCAAGGAGAAATTCCTAGTTTGCTGCGAGATGTATCTACTTTTGAGTAAGTCAAATTAACTTTTGCTTGCGGAAAACACCAAAATGAGTAAGTCAAACTAACTTTTGAGTAAGTCAAATGAGCTTTTGCTTACGGAAAACACCAAAATGAGTAAGTCAAACTAACTTTTGAGTAAGTCAAATAAGCTTTTGCTTGCGGAAAACACCAAAATGAATAAGTCAAACAAGCTTTTGAGTAAGTCAAATGAGCTTTTGTGAAAGCATTTCAGTATTTTGAGAAAGTAATTAGGTATTTTAAGAAAGCAATT
>NZ_JAYGHE010000115.1:0-15747 GCF_034931145.1 Nostoc sp. UHCC 0252
CATCGGCGCAGCAGATTTTTTGATTATCCCCGCAGAAGCATCAGTTAAAGGTTATGGTTCGCTAGTGCGGACACTAGACTTACTCAGTGGCTTGCAAGATGTCGGCGCAACGAATGCCCAAGTATTAGGTGTTTTACCATTCCGCGATCGCTGGTTTGGGAACACCCAAGCCCAAGAAAGTAGGGCGGCGGTAGATGGAATGCGTGATGAAGTTGGCGAGGAGTCAGTTATACCCTCAATCCGCGAATCAGAACGCTATAAACAAGCCATCAACAAACGTACAACTTTGAACGAGTTGGGATATACCGACTTGGAATATCCATTTGAAATTTTAATTGAGAAAATTCAGGCTGCACTTGGGGGTAAATAATAATGTCAGATAACGTACTCAACCAACTACGCAACAAACGCAATCGCTCCACAGTTGAACCACGCCAGGATGCACTCGTTCCCAAAGTACAACCAGAACCCCAAACAGAAGAACAAAACTCACCCCAGGAAACCAGCCCAGTACCAGCTACCGACAACCCAACTGCTACACCAGCAGACACAATCGCTGAACTTCAAGCCGAACTTGAAAATTACCCCGAAACACGACGACATTCAGCGATCGTCCTAGAAAAAGACCTCGACCAAGAATTAACACGCTTTTGTAAAGACAGGGGAATCACAGTTGAGGTATTTCTAGAAGCTGCTTGGACTTTTGCTAATGCAGATAACGCACTTTTAGAAAAAATTACCACAGAAGCCAAACGCCGCTACGACCAACGTAAGCGAGTTGGTCAAATTAAACGGTTAATCACTATGTTGAGTAATTCAGCTAAGTGATAAATGTTGGGCGATCGCTGTTAGTGGGTTAATCTGAAACAGAATGCTTGACAAGCCTACAATATTAAGAAACTTAGTAATTAATTTTTTACCAAGAGTTCTCATAGGCTAGAAGCAATAAGGCTCTTGAGAGCCAATAGTGTTCACGCGTATTGCGAGGTCGAACCTCTTGCTTACAAACAAGAACACCCAACACAGGAAAGCTAGCCAAAGGTGGATTTCTTCTCGATTTGCTCCCGCGCCAATGATGACAGAGATAGTTGCCCTCCATTAAGAGACATTTTCTAATATGGATGAGCCTGAAGCCAAGCTGCAATATGAGGTGTTCTACTTATTGTCTTTTTTAGCGCCTCAAGCTTTGGATATAGTTCCAGGAGTTTTTTGGGAGGCTGATAAGGCCCATAAGGCTCCGGTATGTAAAAGAATGTAGATGGAGTTCTCCAAAGGTTTGCGGATACATCCAACGTGTACAAAATGTCAAACACCGCCAGATCAGCCCACGTCAGTGATGACCCGACAAGGAATGGAGAGCCTTGATTGTCTGCAATCATCTGCTCAAACCTGCCCAAGTGCATAGGCACAGTCACTGTGAAAAACTGATCTAGCCGTTCCACCCTCAGCGATGCTTGCCTCATTTTCATTAGTAGCTGACCATTCTCCACAATCCGGTCAACATAGCACCCGTACAGAATATCCAGCAAATCTCTCCACGCATCGACCACCATGTCTGATCTGGCTGCCTGTACCCTGTCTAAAGGGTATATTCCTGCTTCTTGTGCCGCGTAACGAGCGATCGCACATGACTGAGCTATCGTGGTATCGCCCAATTCGAGAGTAGGGAGCTGATCGAAGGGGAGTTTTCCACTAGAGCGCATCTCCTTGTATTCGTGAAGCGATATCGTTCTGTCTTCAAATGGAATATCGCCATAGATAAAAATCAGACGCGGCAATTCTGCTCTGCCCTTCCCGTCATCAAAATATAGCAAGACTGGGTGGGAGTTCATAATTGGAGAACAAAGGTATTTTCAACCATTTTATCAACTTTTAAACACACTCTAGTACTTGCTCATTACTTACCTCAAGGTATTTAAAGGGCAGGCTCAAAACCTGACCTGAAATTTTGGTTGTGGGGCGATTACACTTCCTTTTTCCTTTGATGAGTCGCTAAATACCTCAAGTCCTTGTATGTTCCGCCTTTGCCCTAATGTCGTCAATGGCTAAAAAGCCGACAACACCAGGCGTTCGCCCTCGTCAGAGGGAAATGGGATTATCACGACATCGGGGCGGAAGCAAGCCCAAGGGAGTAAGCACGAATGCAACTGCTAAGTAACCACAATAAGAGATCGCCCCAGCCAGACACCTGAACCGCAACAGGCGATCACTTTTCTTTTATATGTCTGTGGTGGTATATGTGATTTATATTTGGAGGTTAGAAAATGGGTGCATCAAAACCTAGTATTCCTATCCAAGTTCAAATACAAAAGATAGCAACTGAAAGCCAAAAATAAATTTTACAAATCTCTGATGACGATAAAAATAAAGTATTTAATTTTTAGAAAGATATTTATGATACTGCTTACGAAAAGCATAAAACATATACAACCTTAGTAGGGGCGAAAGTGGTATCTCGGTGGCTACCATAGTTGCATAATTCCCATAAACTACTCCGATAGTTACTTAGTGATTGTAAGGGGAAGCTAACTTCCGAGAGCAATCACTAAGTAACAAAAAACAAAAACCATTTGTAAAGAAAAGTTTATGTCTACTCAAAATATGTTGACTCAATCACCTGTAAACTACACTGAACATTTGCTGGAACGAGCCATTGTCGATGCAGAGTTCAGACACGCACTCAAATAGCCAGTAAACCATTGAGATCAGCACAACGAACACAAAAGATAAGTAATTTTTCAAGCTTTCAATCATGACACTGCCATCACCAAATAAAGTCGATGAATTATTTTCTCAATGGGATAAACCAGGCTCTCCTGGTTTCGCTTTAGCCATCATCAAAGATGGTAAGACTGTCTATAAGCGCGGCTATGGTATCGCTGATTTAGAACACAACGTAACGATTTCTCCGAATTCGGTCTTTGATATTGCCTCAACGTCCAAGCAGTTTACAGCGATGTGCATTGCTTTACTTGCAAGAAAGGGAGAACTTTCTTTAGATGACGAGATCCAAATCTACATTTCAGAGATACCCAGATATGAGTATCCCATTACTGTGCGGCATCTGATTCACCACACAAGCGGCATTCGTGATTACCTAACCCTCATGGGGTTGGCAGGAATGCGATGTGAGAATGAGTATCCTGAGAACGAAATCATTGGTTTAATAGCTCGTCAAAAAGAATTGAACTTCAAGCCAGGAGAGGAGCATTTGTACAGCAACTCAGGATATTTTCTTTTGGCAGAAATTGTCAAACGTGTCTCCGGAGAATCTCTTGCGGTTTTTGCTGATCAGCATATTTTCAGTCCGCTTGGGATGAAGACAACTCACTTTCACGATGATTTCACAAGGATTGTCAGGAATAGAGCGATTGGCTACTCTGTGAGGGACGAAGGTAGCTTTCGGATTGATATGTCTATTTTTGATGTCGTGGGTGACGGTGGTATCTATACCACAGTTGAGGATCTATGTATCTGGGATGAGAATTTTTACCAAAACAAATTAGGAGGATATGGGCAAGACCTGATCGAAGAAATCATTACACCTGGAAGATTGAATAGCGGCGAAGTGATAGATTATGCCTTTGGTTTAGTCAGAGGGCATTACCGAGGATTAGAAACCATCAGTCACAGTGGCGGATGGATGGGTTACAGATCACAGATGCTTCGATTCCCCAAACAGAGATTCTCTGTAATTTGCTTGTCAAATTTGGGCAGTGCTGAACCGCCAGAACTTGCCAGAAAAGTCGCAGATATCTACTTAGTTGATGACTTTACTGAGCAAAGCATAGAATCTGTAAGTCGCCAAACCCAAATAAGAGAAATTCCATCGGTTGATTTAGACAGCAAGACTGGCTTTTATCAAAACCTAAAAACAGGAACCGTTTGGGAGTTATTGGTAAAGGATGGAAAATTAATCGTGGAATTTGCCGGAATGAGCTTTACACTTGCTCCTGTGAGTTCAAGTCATTTTGTCATAATGGATATTCCTTCTAATCCCGATGTTGAATTTGAAGAGTCAGGTTTAGATGAACCCTCTCATCTTTACGTTTGTGTGGATGGCAAAACACGCGACGTTTTCCAACGGCTAGACTTTGCTCCTCCTGATTCTGAACAGTTGATGGATTTTACAGGAGAGTATTATTGCCAAGAGTTAGATGTCACCTACAGAATCAGTATAGAAGACGAAGAGTTGCTGCTAAATCGAAGAAATTCTCTTCGAGAAACCCTCAAGCCAATTAACAAAGATTTACTGGAAGGTACGGACATCACTTTGCAGTTTGTCCGTGATGACTTTCATCAAGTTGCTGGATTCAATATGAGGGCAGGATATGGAGGTGTCAGAAACATTCAATTTGTGAAATAAAAAGACGCGCCCAACAATCTCGTTGCGGTTAAAACATAACAACATCTAAATTTTTGAGCCTTACCTAAATCAATTCTGATATTGAGTCGCTCATCTGCTTTTGCAAACGCTGGCGGTTATCGTCGTACTTCAATACCGTTTGGACTTGGGCGTGTCTGCTGAAACGCTGGGTAGCACGGTAGTTGCCATTGTTCAGATCCAGTACTGTAGTAATCGCACTATGACGAACACGATGCGGTGACATCTTCTTAGTAATTCCCGCTTGCTTGCACAGCCCATCCACCAATCGCCTGATTGCCTCCCCGGTTAATCTATTTCCATTCTTGTGGTATGCCAGCACCGTAAAAAGCGGGTTATCACCACGTTTCTTCTTACTTGCTTTTATCCAACAGGAGATTGCATCGGCGGTTTTGTCCGATAGGTCAAGAACTTCCTTCTGGCTACCCTTGCCTTTACCCAGGATAAAGAGAGTTTTTTCCTTGGCGTTAAAGTCACGCACATTCAAATTGACTATTTCCTGACGACGCAAGCCATTATCCCAAAGTAACCGCAGAATGGCATAATCACGCTTACCTTTTAAAGTGTTTTGGTCAACCAGTGCTATAACGATGGCATAGTCAGTAGCAGAAATGCCTGTAGTATCCCGGTAAGTTTCGACCCTTTCGCCTTTGACATCATCCAGGGAGAAATTGCACACTCCCAGCCGTCGCCCCATCTCAACCATTGACTTGATAGCACTAAGGCGACGATTCACCGTAGCTTCAGCCAGTTTTTTCTTAATCAGGTGTGCCTTGTACTTGAGAACCACCGCGACAGCATGACGTTGTTCCAGGTGAAGAAACTCTAGAACCAAATCCCGGCTGGGTTCTTTCTTGGCAACGAACAAGAAAAAATCTTTCAAGTCTTTCTGGTATTCGCGCTTGGTGTTCAGAGATCGCTTATCCCCAATCAACTGCTGAATTACATCGGGGTCATTCTCTAAAGAAAAATCATCACCGATCGCCAAAGAGAGCGAGTTTTCTAGAACACTAAGGTTTTCAGGGTGGATCTGTGTCATTGGTTAGTCAGCAGCACAGGGGCAGCGTCAGTTTAATGCTATTTCAACATCTTAGTTGTAAAAGGTGTGTTTATTACTCTAAGTGGTGCGAAAAGAGCTATTGTCGCACTATTTCCCAGTAAGGCTGGGGGAGGAGGTTGGGGAGTTATTGTCAGTTGATTGACGGTTATTGAGGGCGATGAAGAGAAATTAAATTAGATGAAAGTGTAAGGGCTGACGATTTGACTAAGTAATAATGCTGCTTTTGGTCTGGATATTGCGGTTTTGGCCTAAGCTCACTCAGAAGAGTCCCGATCACCTCCGGTGGGCGGGTACGCCATCGCTCTTTGTGGGGCTTTGATATCAATATTGATATCAAAAGGAAATTCACCGGAATGTCGATAGTCATAAGCAATAGCAGCTTGTATTCCAGTGGGGTCAAAGTTTTGCGGTAGTGAGCATTGACTGCTACTTTGGGCTTGATTCCGGGCAATATTTATATGTAGGGTTGCACAAAAACTACTGAATGTTAACTCAGTAGTATCGATTACACAACTGTTGACCATAAATTTGATGAATATCTCTAGCTCAGAAATGGATTTAGCATCTTTAGCTGCACGAATAGAACAGTTGGAAGCGGAGCAAAATCTGCGAAGGAAAAATATTGTCTGGCTAAAAAACTATTTTGATGCCTTGAAACAGGAGTTCCAAGACAGACCTGAGTTACAGCAGATTCAATGTATGGAAGAGGCGATCTCGCAGTTAACTGCACAAGTTGCTGAATTGCAACAGCACTTCAATCATTCGCCTACGCCTAGTTTGATCAACAGTTTGGATAATTTAAATAATAACGATGTTACGGGAACAACTACTGAGAAAGCAAATATTGATGATGACGAAATAGTAAAAAAGTTTTTTGAAAGGGTTGAGCAGCAAAAAGAAACATCAGTCTTGACAGACACAGCTACTATTATCGAAAATGCAAGCCTTGCGGAAACAGAGCAAGATAATCTAATTAATATAGCTGAAGAACAGGTTCAAAATGGCATAGCTTTTAATGAGCAAGACTTCAAGATTGAGAGAATGATGTGGCTAGCCAATAGAATTTATGCAGCCGAGGAGTCAGTCCAGGAAATACCTATTAACTCTGAAGAATTCTTCAGGTTGTATGATGCTAGAGAACGTGATTTTACCGAGAGAAATCTGAGGAGAATAAATTTGAATGGTAAAAATTTCAGCAGCCTGAATTTTAGTAAAGCAAATCTAGCTGAATCAAATCTTAGTGAGGTAAATTTATCTAGTACAAAGTTGAGTGAAACCAACTTAGATGGTGCTAACCTTCAGAAAATAAAGCTTAATTCTGTAAACCTAGAAAAAGCAACCCTAAAAAAAGCTAATCTCAGTGGAGCTTATATTTATGATATCAACCTCAGCGGAGCCAACTTAAGCGGAGCCAACTTAACTGGAGCTAACTTGAGAAAAGCAAAGCTGAATGGCTCTGACTTGAGTAATGCTAATTTAAGTAATGCTAATCTTTTGGAAGCTAACCTTGAAGGTGCAAACCTAACTGGAGCTAATCTAGAACAAGCGATTTACAATGAAAATACTGTCTTTCCTAAAGATTTTGTTCCTGAAAAAAATGCCTATTTGATAGCTCCAGGTTCATCATTGACAAATGCTAATTTAGCTGGTGCTGACTTAAAACAAGTTAACCTAACTGGAGCAAACTTAAAATGGGCAAACATCAACTCAGCAAACCTGGAAAATGCGAATTTAAATGAAGCTAACTTAAGTGGTGCGAATCTAACTAGGGCAAATCTTTGCAATACAAAACTAATTCAAACGGATATGAGTGGAGCAAAATTGAGTGAGACAAAGCTAATTGGTGCTAACTTAACTGCTGCCAACCTCAATACAGCCAACCTGATGCAAGCAGACTTACAATCCACTAATTTAACTGCTGCGGAATTGGGTGGTGCAAATCTGAAAAACTCAAAATTTGATGGTTCCACAAATCTTAGCGGTGCTAATCTCAGTGGTGTAAATTTAGTTGGTGTCAGCATTTACGGCAACCTGAGTGGAGCAAATTTGAGTAAAGCAAATCTCTGTGGTACACATTTACATGCACTTAACCTGACTGCTGCTAACCTAACTGGAGCAGACTTGCGTGGGTCAAATTTGAGTTATGCCAAGCTAGAAAAAGCCAATCTAAAAGACGCAAACCTAAGTGGAGCTATTTTGGAAAATGCAAAGCTCACTGGTGCGATCATGCCAGATGGCACAACTCACGATTAGCTTTATAGTATACCTAATATTTAATTCTGAAGTGATCCCAGAGGTGGACGACTCGCACGCATATCTTAGAACGATTCAAAACAGTCACTATGTCATCTATGTCACCGCACAGGGTAAGGCATTCGGCTCCCAAAGGCGGCGCTTGATGCTACTGATGTTTTTATTTATTGTGCATTCAACAAACTTTCAAGTTCATCAGGTTCACTTTCTGGCTTGAGATACAAAGTACAAATTCTTTCCACTTCTTCTGGTGATATACTCTGCTTGTTGCACCAAGCTTTGATGCAAGCATCGCTCATTTCTTCAACCAAGCCATAATTAACTACAGCAATTTCAGTATCTTCATTACACGCAATTAAATTGAGAAGTTTGATAATATCCGGCTCACGTACTTGTTGATTTTTGGGAGTGTATACAAGAGCATGATACTTTTTATTGTGATTTAGTAAAACATAAACTGATGGTTCCGAGTCCTGAGTTATCTTTGCACTGACAATATCACTAAGAATAGTCTTAGCATAATCACGATGCATTTGTAATTTTGCTGTATGTTGATAGAAGGGAGAAATATCCAAATCTGCTAAAGCGTCTAAGTTTAATTGACCTGATTTTATTATTACTTGAGACGCAAGCTCAGGCAGATTAATTTCTTGGGAATTGGCAATTGTTAAAACGGGCAAGTCCGTCAGCTTTCTAGATTCTCCATGACGCAACATGAGATTTTCCCAACGTTGTCTAATTCTGACTAAATCATACTTAAGGTCTGTCTCTTGTGTCAGGTTAGGAACAAAGGTATATACTTTGACTGTTCGTGGAGAATGCCAAAAACGCAATATGCGTCCAGCTCGTTGAACAGGGCCAATAGGAGTCCAATCAATATCATAATTTATAACAGCAGATGCATCTTGCATATTAACCCCAACTCCATGAGCATCTGTGGAAATAAATACATCATAGTTTTCTTCAGAAATGGGTTCAGCATTATTAGAAATAGGTGCAAACTTTTTGATAAGTTTTTCTATTTCATTGGTTTCTTTCATCTGATATTTATCTTCATTCTCACTCGCTTCGATAGTTGCAACTACTTTTAATGCAGGGAACATTTGTTTGAATGCCTGTGCCAAGTAAACAACAGTAGCGCGACGTTCGCAAAATATAATTGCTTTTTCGGAATTCTGCTTAAGTTCTTGAATAATTATGTAAAGTGCTTTGAGCTTCAAGTCACTTTCAAAATCCAAATTAGTCAACGTTTCAATTAGAGGATTTAAAAGAGATTGTCTTTCTTGTTGCTCCGACACAAACTTTAATTTTCCAAGTTTGTACTCGTTCTTTCCTCCAGGAGTATCAACAACGCTTTCAAGAACTCCACGAAGAGCCAATGGAGAACTTGCCCAAGCAATTTTTACCAATCTCCTGATACATTCTCGAAACATGGGATTACGTGAATCTAAATCAAAATATCTTTTTTTAATTGCATCTATCAGTTCCTTATCTAGTAAGAGAGGAAAATTGACACTGTATAGTACAATTTTGGGAATATATCTCTTCTCTGTTCCAAAAAGAATATAATTCTCTTGATTTTCTGATTGACTGTAATATTTAGCTACGTGAGGTGTAGTTAGTTGAGAAGCTACGGATAGATTAACAAAATCTTCGGTTTGCTCAATATGCCATGCACGGGCGTTATCGTCGTAATCTTCATCCAGCAAAGTATGAAGTTCGGCAGTATGTGGTAATAAATATAACTGATTATTTAAATTGCTTTCATCTCTAGCATAAGGGGAACCAGTCAACAATAAGACCTTGGTATTGCTGCTCTTTTTCAAGAATTCTTTTAAACGGAGAAAAGCCCGACGCTCTGCTGGGTTTTTCTTCATATTAAATAAATCTTGTTTGAAACGGTTTCTAAAATAATGACTTTCATCAAAAATAATTAACCATCGTTGCTCATGAAGATTTTTTTGAATTTTTTCAAACAATTCTAAGCTCCCATCCTGCTCCGAACCACTCTTATCTAAAGCCTGATAAACAAAATACTCGCAAGGTAGACCAGCATCACGCATTTCGTCTGTCCAACTACTGCGGACTGCCTTTGGCCCAATAACCATAATATTATCAATTAGGTCATCATTGCGAAGGTGTAAAGCTACATGAACTGCTACGACTGTTTTGCCAAGTCCAGTAGAAGCTACCAGCATTGAACCGCCAAACTCTTTTATCTGCCGCAGTGTTTGAGCAATCATATCCACCTGGTATGAAACAGGTTGTTTATTATAATTACTTTTGATTGGTTGTATGTCTTCCAGCGCTAACATAGTCTTTAGGTATACATCCCACGGTGGCACAAAGTTAAGCCAGCGCTGCAAGACTTCTAATAATTCTTGGGTAATGTCTTTCGCTTCAGCAAAATATGTATCAAACTCGTTTACCAGTGCCACAACCTCGCGGTATTTAGTTATTATATTCCCTGCCTCAACTTGCTCCCTCAAACCACGTTGGGTAAGATTTGACGAAGCCATAATTGCGACTTTGCGATCAACAATATATAGCTTGGCATGATGGTCTGTAGCTCTAGCATCTACAAGGTGTAATCTACCTTGTTGCATTTTTTCTATTAAATCCAGTACTGTCTGTCGCCGCTCTCTGTCCAGACCTGTTCGCAGGTCGCGTAATATTTCATCAATTAGAGCTTGCCGCGCTCGTTCTTCTCCGGGGTCATCAAGACCAACTAAAATATAAACGCGCTTGCCTTTTGTGTATCGTCGAACTAGCCCCCAACCTCTGATGGTAAAGAATCCAGAAGCGATGCGAATCTCTTTTTTAGCTGTTTGGAAGTAGTGGCTTATATACTCCAAAGCCTTTCTTCTCTCAAACCAGCTTTCTCGTGGAGTACCTATTTCACCGCTTTCGTCATTTTCTATTTCTTCATTCATGAGTTGGGATTGCTTATGGTAGATCCAGTTTCGAGGTCAACGTACCATTTTATAAATTTTCAACTTTAATAATTCCCGTACTATTACTAGAAAACATGAAATTTAAAATCAAAAATAACCCCCACAGAATCGGTGGGGATAATGGTCAAGTAGTACAATAGTACTCTTAAGTGATTATGCGGTCAAGTGTGCCGAAAAAAAGTAAATTGTTATGCCATCGCTTTCCGCCGGAATAAAGACCTGTGGGAGATGTCGGAATTATTGACTCTTATGTTGAAGAATGCGAATGAATAAAAATTAATAAAGTGACTAATTATAGTAGATTAATCTTATCCAAGAACTGGTAATTAAATCTCTACGCATTTTGAGAAGAATTGGAAATGCCAAGAAAATCCCAGGTACGTTATCCAGAAAATTGGTCAGATATCGCTTTATTAGTGAAACAATCTGTGGACTGGCGATGTTCTAAATGTCAGTTGCAATGTATTCGCCCCGGTGATGATACGTCCGAACTTTCCCGTTCTAAGAGAACAGCGCTAACATTAACAGTGCATCATTTTAATTTTCTGCCAGAAGATAATCGTCGAGAAAACTTATATGCCTTATGCACAGCTTGCCACCTCAGTTTTCATACGCGACGCAGGGGAAATGTATCGCCAGGACAATTATCTTTATTTTGAGGTTGTTAACAGATATTGACTATGACTCCCTCCCGCGTGAGTTGGTAGTATCTTCCTAATTCCGTTTAAACTCCATTTGGGCGAAGTGGTCTTGCAGCAGTTTATGAATGAAGCGGTAGCGTCCGCCAACACGTTGGAGGAATAATCGCTCTGTGCAGTAGTCAAGAAAACGGGCGTAGTTCCAGGGGATGTAGCCGTTGTGGTAGAGGATGAGGCGTAGGGAGAAGTGTTGAATAAAGACTTGACCAACAAAATCCAGCACATAAATCAACCCA
Source organism: Nostoc sp. UHCC 0252 (assembly GCF_034931145.1). Taxonomy (NCBI): domain Bacteria; kingdom Bacillati; phylum Cyanobacteriota; class Cyanophyceae; order Nostocales; family Nostocaceae; genus Nostoc; species Nostoc sp. UHCC 0252. The sequence continues at coordinate 11,586 of NZ_JAYGHE010000115.1, forward strand.
AAATTCAACCCAAAATTCAGCGCTAAAATTAGTCCTGAAATTAGTCTTGAAATTAACCCATCAATGAACCAAAAACATAACCCAAAAATTAACCCAAAAATTAACCCAAAAATCAGTCTAGAAATCAACCCAGAAATTATTACACCAATCAATCTTTTTCTAATTACTTTAGATAATTTAATTGTTTGGATTGATTCTATTTCTTTTGTATTTCCAACATAAACTGCTAAAATTCCCAAAATTAGCCCCAAAATTAGCACAAAAAACAGCCCAAAAATTAACATAAAAATTAGATCAAAATTTAGCCCAAAAAACAGCACAAAAATCAGCCCAAAAAACAGCACAAAAAACAGCCCAAGAATCAACCCAAAAAACAGCCCAAGAATTAACCCAAAAATTAGTTTATACATTCTCGTTTGAAATTCTGTTTCTAATAAATAAGGCTGCATTCCTTCAATTAAGAATTCTGTTTGGGATTCTGTTTGTAACTGCTGTGCTAACCAAACCAGCCACAATCGGGTTTGTCTATCTTTAGGGCAGTTTTGCTTAGTGTATATCCTACTGTTAATATCTCTTGCCAGCATTCGTACCACATAAGCATCTAGCAAATGCTGAATACGGTCTTTCGTAGAATTAAGTTGCTGCCAACCCTCAATAGAGATTTCTTGAGAAGCTAAAATAGTAATGCTGAGGAATAAGGGAATTCTAACTAATTTTAGTAACTCTAAGTCCTGATTAATTGTTTGCCATAAATCGGACTGGTTAACTTCAAAGAGATAGTTATGAATTTGGTTATTTGTTAAAGGTTGTAAGTAGATAGCTCCACTTAGATAAAGATTATTTTTATAATTACCATACTCTTCCATCCGGCTACAAACAACAAGATGCTGAGGGCGGTATTCTCCTTGTAACAATTGATTGATTGCGTTTATACAGGATTCTTGACGCTTTGATTCCAGTTCATCTAAGCCATCTAGTAAAGGTAGAAGTTTCTGATTTTCTACCCATTCTTTACCAAGGTTAACTGAAAACCCATATTTAAACTTGAGTTCAGTTATTAACCAATCCATTATCAACTGTTTATCATCTTTCCAAGAGGACAAGTTAAATAAAATGGGAACCGGATAATCAGGCTGTTCTTCTGCACGTTTAATTAATTCTTGAGCCAGTTCTAATTGTGTAGTCGTCTTGCCTGACCCTGGCGCACCCAAAATTAACAGTTTACCTGCAATTTCTTGGGAGTCAAAAACTTCCAAAATTGTTGTGGTGTCTGGGAGAGGAACAGCCGGCTTTAAGCCAATTTTTATCTCTGCATCCCAAGGACGTTTTACCTGTTGTGGTTGTGATTCCTTTCCTAGATTAATTAGCACAGCATTGTGTAGCGACTGCCTTAACCGCGCTGTAACTTCTTCCTTAACTGCGGCTAATAGTATCCGTTCATTTTTTGGTCGAGCAGGGTTGCCTACTGGGGTTGTTGTCTGCTGATTTAATAAAACATTCAGAGTATTGATAATCCAGTTGTTATGCTCTTGATTAACAGTATTGCCATCCCCCAGAACAGCTTGGTTATCATTACCCTGAACGGCTCGGTTTTGATTCCCCTCTACTACATTTTCAGGTGCGGAACTATCAGGCTGCCGTGGTTCAGAGTTATCAGGTGGCTGCTGACTCATAAATCAGTTCTACAATCCCAACAGGTGAGAACCAGCAGCAACACCTAACCAAGTTGCAACTTTCACAATAATCGGCTTGGCTGTTGTCCAGACTTTCTGACCAGCTTCCACACCCTTACTTGTTTTTTCAAGTGTTTCTGCCACAGTTCCCAAACGCTCTAATGCACGTTGTTTATTTGGTTCTTCTTTGTCTGTGGCTTTCTTAGCTGCACTCAAGTCTTCAATTAATTCTTCTTTGGTATCTGCTGGTAGTTCTGCCCCTTTAATTAAAGTTTCAAGTTGAGCCAATAACTTAACAACATCCTCCTTAGTGAGCGATTCTGCGGTATCTGCACCTACCTGATTTTGTTGCGTCACCTGATTACCATCACCAAGGACAGCCTGATTATTATCCCCTTGAACTGCCCTGTTGCCGTCTCCTTGCACATTATTGACGTTGCCGCCTACAGAACCACCAACTGAAAATCCACCGGGGTTGCTAGCCATACTTCCTACCTCTTGTATTTGAGTACTTGAATAAAAGCTGGGACGCTCTAGCGCCGTCATTACCATAGTTTCTAAACTACGAATTCTACTATCTTTTTCTTCTAGTAGTAATTTAATTTCTCGCTCTGGCAAGGCTTTAAGCTGATTATAACTATCAAAATATTCTGCACTCAGTTGGGACTTGTCAGCCGTAGCTGCGGTTTTGGCACGAAGCAGAAACTTATCTTCACCGCGCACTTCCATGCCGACAATTCGCAAATCTGCTTCTGGGTGATTTTCTGCCAACTGCTTAAAGGAAATTGCGATCGCTCTAGGGTCAACACCTTGGTTGTGGTAGAGGTCAAGGGTGTCGAAAATTGGTTGAATGAAATCACCGAACTCCCCATCTGCAAACACCTCCTTGTGGTTATCTGGTTTGCGGAGTGGGTCAGGATTTTCTTTGGTGGGCAGTCGCATATAAACATATTCACACCGCACCCCATCAAATTTGGTGTCGGTGGTAATGCCCCAATCTTGAATGTATGCACCTGTAAGTGTTGCGCCTGTAAAGTCTGTGCCGTTAAGTTGTGTTTGTACTAATTTTGCCCTTGATAAATTTGCGTCTTGTAAGTTCGCTTCACTGAGGTTTGCACCGATGAAGCTGGCATCTATTAAATTTGCTCCAGTAAAATTTACTCCTCGCAAGTCGTCACGGTCAAAATTATTGTCTTGTATCTGACCAGTAACTAACACTCTTACCACTTGTGCTTTTTGCAGGTAAGTTGTTCCTGGGCGAACACGGTCAAGTTTTTTAGTTTTACTGAAGCAAGTACGAGTCAGATTAGCTTTTCTAAAATCTGTACTTTTAAGTGTGGCTGCGGTGAAATTGGCATTAGTTAAGTTGGCATTCCGAAAGCTTGTACCACCACTTGCTGCAAAAGCAACAGCAATGTTGCGAATAAGAGCATATTTTTCATCTCCCTTCATTGCTCTCCAAGCAATGTAAGCACTAAGTAAAACTCCGGCGAAGGCAAAGGCGAAGGCGAAGGCGAAGGTGAGGTTGAAGGCGAAGGCTCCGGCTTTAGTGAAGGCGAAGGCGGGGGTGAAGACGACGGCTCTGGCTTTGGTTAAGGTGAAAGCGAAGGCGAAGGCGACAGCGACGGCGAAGGCGACAGCGACGGCGAAGGCGACAGCGACGGCGACAGCAACGGCGACAGCAACGGCGATGGCTCCGACGATGGCGATGGCGATGGCGATGGCGATGGCGAGGATGATGGCTCCGGCGACGGCGAAAGCGACGGCGAAGACTCCGACGATGGCTCCGACGAAGGTGATGGCTCCGACGAAGGCGATGGCGATGGCGAGGATGATGGCTCCGACGAAGGCGATGGCGATGGCGAGGATGATGGCTCCGACGATGGCTCCAGCGACTGCGAAGGCGAAGGCTCCAGCGACGGCGACGACTGGGTTGAATCCTTGGCGAAAGATAACTATTAAGACAACAATTAATGTTATTGGGACAGCCCAACCTATAAATTTATTTGATGGATATGAAGTGTCGAATATAGAAGCTATTAACACTCCAATAAAAGCCCAGAGAAATACTGAAATTCCAGATAGCAACCACGAAACACAGATTAAAAAAATAGCCCAACGCCTTTGCAGCCCAGCAGTAGCATGACTGAAGTTCGCCCCCCTCAGATTTGCCCCTGTAAAATCTGCCCCTCGGATATCTGCACCACTAAAATTTGCACCCTCAAGGTTTTGTCCTTTGAAGGAGCGCCCACGAGGATTTTGACAGGAGTTGTACTGGGACATGGCTGGGTGCAGAATCCAAATTTGTTTTTTGGATACAGATATACCACGAGAAATTCTGTAATTACAACGCTTTAAAGCGATTCTCTTTTGTTACAGCCAGTTTTTATGCTTCAATACCCGACTTTATACCTTCCGTCTCCTCACCGATAAATCATTCATTCACAATCAAGTTATAGTCAATATAACCAAGCATCGCCCCTCTTTTG
>NZ_JAYGHE010000116.1:0-15398 GCF_034931145.1 Nostoc sp. UHCC 0252
AAAAAATAAAAGTCAAGAATTAGAAATACAGGGATAAATTAACTTGCTCGGCTAAATATCCAAATTGATGGATATTTAAAGAATTTTAAATCACAACAGAGAATATATGGTGGAATTAGCGGAAGAGATGGATGTAGAACAAGGGCAACTGTGGTATGAAAAAGGAATGGAACATCTTAAAACAGGAAACTTATCTGGAGTGATGGAGTGCTTCAGAAATGCACTTTATTTCTATCCTAATTTTGCGGAAGTTCACAATACTATAGGAATGATTCAGTTTCAAATCGAAAAATATGAAGGTGCGATTCAACTTTTCGATAATGCATTAGCAATGAATCCTAACTTTGCTGAAGCTTATAATAATCGGGGATTAGCCCGGTCAAAAATCTGTCATAAATCAGAATTCTCCAAGGTGATTGAAGATTACACTAAAGCCATCGCCCTGAATCCAAATTTACTCCAAGCTTATCTAAATCGGGCTGATACATACAAAAATCTAACTGGGGACAACCCAGCAGCTATCTTAGATTACAGTCAAGTAATTTCACTTGACCCAAACTGTTTATCAGCCTATATAAATAGGGCGAATATTTATTTCTTGTCTGGGGAACTAGAAAAATCACTTATTGATTTGGAAAAAGCATTATCTCTAGATGCTGATTGTGCAGAAGCATACTGTGGACGAGGGACAGTCAGATTCCATCTGGGCAATATTGAGGGCGCTAAAAAAGATTTATTTAAAGCTTTTGGTTTGTATGAGGCGCGAGGGAATATGATTTACTGTGCTTTTACTCGAAGTTTGATTATGGAGCTTTTTCGAGATTATGAAGTTTACAAAGATTTGTTTGGGGTTGAAAGCAGGATAGTCAAAGCGAAAAAGTAGCCACTTTTTTCGAGTGGCTACAAATTTCATCCAAGAATCTGAATCACAGCAGCTAAAATTGACGGTGCTTTATCGTTAGTTGGAATGAATACCCGCTTATTCAGCACAAGACTTACTAATTCTTGTGGACTTAAAAGCTTATTCTTTGATCTCAATGCTCGTAATTAAGTACGAAGCAAATACAAAAGGTTTTAAAAAGGAATGTGAATTTCTTCATTTTCCAATATCGTGGGAGGACTGAAGTTTGAAGAGGTATTTAAGTCTTGGACTAATTTATAGTTGTCTGGATGCCAACAAGTATCACTTAAGGAATTATTTAGCCATTCTTTTAAGTGATTTTGTAATTCGGAATCATTCTGAATCAACTGCTTTTCTTCAGTTGTCCAAACTCTTTCAATCGCGTCAGAGACAGCTTCAAAAATGGAGTCTTCTAATTGTTTTTGATTCATCTGGATGTATCGGTTCAAGAATTTTCACTTTCTGTTTCGCAAAGCGATGGCGTAACCGCCCACCGGAGGTGATAGCTCTTAAAGTGGCGCTTGAGCCATTACACAGAAATTTGTGTAAAATACGCTAAATACAAAGGTAAAACAACTGCCAATGCTCGATTACGTCAGTGCAGGAATCGCGTTTTACATCACAATGCTTCCGGTACAAGAATGGATATTGGAATTCCGCCTCGGTTATCTCGGTCGCTACTGGAGCCTGATAAGTGTTGCTGGCTTATTAATTGGCTTTTTGCTCTGTGCGCTGATATTTGTTCCACTGATTATCAACATGACACTAGATCCGTTCAGATATCCAGATCATGTTGTCATGAGTGCGATCGCCTCTGTCATTTTTGGCGCAATACTTTGGTTGGGACAGTGGCTAATTCTCCGCCAGACTGAAATGACACCAAGAGTTTTTGCGCTCATCAATACAGTAGTTGGAATTTTTGTCTTCTCTGTGCTGGTATGGTTTAACCAAAAAAGCTTGCAGTGGAGCGGTGGCCCGATTGAAGGTTGGAGAACTGGACTTATATTTCTAGTGGGTGGTACAGTTACCGGAGCCGCGACGGGTAAGGCTTTGGATTTTTACTGTGGGCGAGTCGAGCAGCGATTAATCAGACTTGAGAGGGAGAGGGTAGACCAAGAAACCCAAGAGCGGGAAAGGCTGGAGCGAGAAAAGTTTGAGAAGGCAAAGTTAGAGCAAGAACGCCTAGAAGCAGAGATGGCAGAACGGAAAAGGATACAGAGGGAAGCGGCTCAAGAGGAAGAACGCCTGTGGTACGAGCAGCATGGGAAGGATTATGCTGATTATGAATACGATGAGGATGAAGAGGAGTACGAAGATCAAGGCGAGGAGGAATAAACTCAATTCTCCATTAAATTGTTAAAGCAGGGAATGTTCAAGCAGAAATAGAAAAGCTGTCTTCACCACCATCAGGACGATAGCGCCATAAATGCTGTGCAAATTTTGGTTTAATCGCGGATTTTAAAAGTCATTATCAGTAAAAGGAACTATGGATGGTAAAAACCTTTTCAGAGATGGATAAAATTGTAATCTTGCTGTACAATCATCTGTTTGTGATACTTCTAATTCAATTGTTTGCTGATTTTTTTCATCAAAGAGCAACTGGATTTGATAATTAGTCCAGAATTGCTCGCCAAGTTGATCTTCTAAATCAAAAAGTTTTTCTTCATCACCCCATATATTTGACCAAAGTCCGATCCTATTAGCCCGAAAATGATTTTGACCATTTGCATCCCCAATTACAAAATATGCTTCGACAGTCAAATTAAATTCCAAATCATCGACCTCTGTTTCTGTAATGTTGCAGTTAACGAGTACTAAGGTATCTGGGTTAACGTTTATTACCTGCTCTTGGCGTTTTAATAATTCTTGTAATACGAAATCAGGTAATAGCTCAGAACTTCCCTCAAGGGCTTGTTTTTGAGTTTCTGGCGAGTAACGGGTTTTTAACTCTTGGGTAATTAAAATTAAAATATCTTCACTAGCTAAATTGACAACTATCTTTTTATCTGTGGGATTAAGGAAACTTCCAACATTCAGATTAATGTGTTTTTTAATTGGCATAATTCTCTAAAATCCTTTTGAACAGTTCATACTCATCTACAAATAAAGCGAAGGCAAGGAAAAATATTACCTCAGCTTCAGTTCTTCGTTTTGATCAAGACGTACTTCCGAGTAATTGCCGGAGTGAAAATCATAATTATAAATGACTGTGATTTGAGAGCCTATTATGTTCATCCGCTAATATTTAAAAATGCCACAGTGCTTGACCAATTAACGGATTGGTTGAGTAAGTAACGAACAAATAAATCTTTAATAATATTTATTTCCTCACTTGTCAAATTAGCAGCTAGACGATCTACATAACTTGGTCGATTAGGATTAGCAGTAAATAAACGCTTGATAAAATTATCAGAGATGTGCATAGGTGTCAAATACTGCTCAAGAACTACTTGTACGCAGTGTCCATTTGAGGCAAAAGCGTGACGCAAATCATCAGCATCCCAGTTAAGCATGGGGTCAGAGACATCTGTATAAATAGCTTCTTCCGCTAAAACTAATCGCTTATACAATTGGGCATCTAAATTTTGGCTGGGCAGTAAGCGGTAAAACCTTTGGGTATGACGAGGTACTGTCTCAGCTAAAATAAGCTTGACTGAGTGCGGGAGCAATTGAGTTAAAATTTGAGCAGCAAGTCCCTTATCCGATTCTGAGGCTAGTACATTGCGCCCGATAATAGAGTCAAACTGTACATTTGGTGCAAGAGATGCCAGCATAGCAGGTATCTGTGCAACAGATGCAGTAAAAACTATTGGTCGCATTGTTTCAGGAAGTGCCGCAGCAAGTTCATTTAAAGCATTGGCATCAGAGCGATTGCGAACACAGGCATAAACCCCACCTTCAGGAACTTGCCGGATTGCTTCCCAAGTAAGTAAACCAGTGGCGGTATTTAGATCCAATACTAAGTGATGACGTTGTAATTGAGCAAAATTGAAAATGCGCTCGCGCACAGATGCTAATTGTGTACTGACTTGAGAAAGTGTGCGTTGCAACCAGCGCTCATCTGCTCGGTCAAAAGTTCCATAAGTCATGACTTCCATTGGTGCAACACCAATACCTTCTACTATTGCGGCAAGTTGGGCTTCCCGACGACGCGCCACTTGTGTTGCGATTTGGTGTTCATAACCTTGGGTTGATGGTTGGTAAAACAATTGACCTTGCAAGCTCTTGGGTAAATATTGCTGTTCTACCCAATGATCTCGGTAAGCGTGAGGATAGAGATAACCAGCCCCATGCCCAAAACCTTTTTTATCCCGATTGGCATCTTTAAGGTGAGTAGGGACTTCTGCAACATTTTCATTTTCTACTGCGGCGAAAGCATCAAAAAAGCCCATAATGCTATTGGATTTTGGTGCAGTCGCTAAATAAAGTACTGCCTGTGCTAAATGATAACGTCCTTCTGGCATTCCCACGCGGTCAAAAGCTTGGGCACAGGCATTTGTAACGACAATTGCTTGTGGATCAGCCAATCCGACATCTTCGCTTGCAAGAATTAACATCCGACGGAAGATGAAGCGCGGGTCTTCACCGGCATAAACCATTTTGGCCAGCCAATAGAGTGCTGCATCTGGGTCAGAACCTCGTAAGCTCTTAATAAAAGCACTAATGGTATCAAAATGGGCATCCCCTTCTTTGTCGTATAAAACAGCACGTTGTTGAATAGATTCTTCTGCGACTGCTAGGGGAATATGAATAACACCTGTAGTATCGGCGGGTGTAGTCTCTACAGCTAGTTGCAAAGCATTCAATAATGAACGAGCATCACCATTAGCAACATTAACTAGATGAGCTAAAGCATCTGTGTCAATTTGCACTGTTAACTTGCCATAACCGCGTTCCGAATCGAAGAGTGTTTGCTCAATAATTTTGTATAAATCTTTATCAGTTAATTGCTGAAGTTGAAAAATCCGCGAACGGCTGACGAGTGCCTTATTGACTTCAAAAAAAGGATTTTCGGTGGTAGCACCAATGAGAATGATTGTACCATTCTCTACCCAAGGCAATAGAGCATCTTGCTGAGACTTGTTAAAACGATGGACTTCATCGACAAAAAGAATAGTTCGTTGATTATGGAACTTGCGCTGTTGTTGGGCTTTTTCAATTGCCGCTCGAATTTCTTTAACTCCCGAAAGTACGGCATTGATAGCAATGAAGTGAGCGCAGGTGCTGTTGGCAATAACACGGGCTAAAGTAGTTTTGCCAGTCCCTGGTGGCCCAGAAAAGATTAAGGAAGACAGTTGATCCAAACTAATAGCACGCCGCAGTAGCCTTCCTTGCCCGATAATATGCTCTTGACCAATAAATTCATCAAGTGTCCGTGGACGCATCCGAGCCGCTAGGGGTGCTGATTCTTCAGTTATTTTTGCAAGATGCTGGTCAAATAAATCCATTATTAAATACGTCTTCAGAAGTGGAGTTTTTCAAGGCATAAAATATGTGCGTATGCTTTTTCAAGGTAAAAAATTATAACGGCAACTAACATCTAAAAAGAAATTACTTTACGATGTCGTTATCAGCGCTGAAATCAGAAATGATGATTTTTGGTTTTGACTCGCTGATACAGTTCTTCCATTGTTTCAAGAAAGGAAGCATCATTGTGCCAGAAATCAGGAAAATCCCCTTGTTTCTTAATCAAAATTCCACAGATACTACCTGGAGTGGCCACTTCAATAGTTTGTGGTAATCGTTTTGTACCTAACCAAAATTCTCTGGCATTTGGCATTTGGTTAAGAGATTGCTTTTCTAGCTTAGTGTACAGCGAATTAGAAAGTTCTAAAGGAATTTCCTTAGTATTCAATTCCTCAGATAGAGCTTTTCCCAAAGGAGAATCAGCTAATTTGGCTTGAAGTTCTGCTTTCGATAATCCCCGTAATTCAAATAACAACCAGGGATTATTATCTAATTGAGAAGCCACTAAATAGTAAACTCCAGCAATGTGCTTACAGGGATTAGCATAATCTGGACAAGAGCATTTAGTTTTGAAATCCTTACTACTATGGGGCAATAAATGTAGCCCCAAATGAGAGAAAGTATCTTCAATATTTTCTGGGACTTCATTTAGCAGCAATCGAGAAATGATACTGGCTTTAGAAGAAAGCTTTTGGATAGCTTCATTCCAATGGGTTTTAGCAATAGGTGTAATCTGAATCTCTATATTATAAGTTGGTTCTTTGTAGACTCCAAAATAGGGATTAACTGAGCCTCTGACTTTGGCAGTAATTTTATTTAAGTCAATCTCAAAGCTTTTGACTTTACCACCGCTAGCATAAGACCGTCCTCTTTTGAGTCGGTTATCATCTGTAAAAGCTTCTAGTGCTTGAATAAAGCGATCGCCCCACCAAGTTCGACTAAATTTAGCCATAATATCTACTCCAAAATTGCACTCTTGTTCAATGAAATCAACCGCTTAAAGGCTTCATTATCTAATTCTGTAAGCCAAGATTCATCACTACCAATAACAGCATCAGAGAGTTTTTTCTTATCTTCAATCATTTGGTCAATTCTCTCTTCTAAAGTCCCAATAGCAACAAATTTATGCACAAAGACGTTCTTTTTCTGACCAATACGGAAAGCACGGTCAGTTGCTTGGTCTTCAACTGCTGGGTTCCACCAACGGTCAAAGTGAAAGACATGGTTGGCTTTCGTGAGGGTGATACCTACGCCCCCTGCTTTCAAGGAAAGGATAAAAACCGATGGTTCTGTATTTGGGTCTTGAAATTCGGTAATCATTTGTTCTCGGCGTGGGCGACTGGTGCCACCATGCAAGTAGTAAGTATTGCAATGCAGACTATGTTTGAGATGTTTCTCGATCTTTTCACCCACTTCCGTAAATTGACTAAAAATGAGTAAACTTTCTCCTTCATCAACTGCCTCCTCAACCATCTCTGCTAACCGACTAAGTTTGTGGGAACGTAGTGGTGAAAATTCGCTCCCATCTTGGAGAAATTGGGCTGGATGATTACAAATCTGCTTCAATTTCATCAGGGTTGAAAGAATCAATCCTTTGCGCTGAATTCCCTCTGCTGATTGCAATTGTTTTTCTACATCTAGTACCACCACTTCATAAAGCGATGCTTGCTCTTTGGTCAGGTTAGTGTAGAGTTTTTGTTCAACTTTATCTGGCAAGTCATTAATAATAGATTGGTCAGTTTTTAACCTTCGCAGAATTAGAGGTTCTACCAGTTTTTTCAAAGTGGCAGATTTCACGCGGTCATTGTCTTTTTGAATCGGAATCTCGAATATTTTCCGAAACTGGGCTTCTTTACCCAAGTAACCAGGATTGAGAAAATTAAAAATTGACCATAAATCCACTAAGCGGTTTTCTACAGGAGTGCCTGTCAATGCCAGTCGGTGTTTAGCTCTTAATTTTAAAATAGCTTTAGTTTGGGCAGCTTTCGGATTTTTAATATTTTGTGCCTCATCCAGTACTAAACGTTGCCACTCGATGCTGCTCAATAACTTTTCATCTTTGCGGACTAAAGTAAAAGAACTAATTATCACATCGTTTTGTTGACAAGCAGCTTTGAAATCAGCTAGATTTTGCAGCCTAGTGCTACCATGATGCACCATAGTTTTTAAATGAGGTGCAAATTTGGCAATTTCTTTCTGCCAGTTGCCAACAACAGAAGTCGGAGCAATTAATAGTGTAGGCAGGGCAGATAAAGAAGTAATCTTTTCACCTACTTTCAGAGCTGAATGTAACTCCTTCTCTTGCACTAATCGGGCAATCACCTGCACGGATTTACCTAAACCCATATCGTCTGCCAAACAGCCATTTAATCCCAAATTTTCTAGATATTGTAGCCAGGAAACACCACGCTTTTGATATTCTCGGAGGGTGCCTTGCAGATTATCAAGTTCAGAAATTGGTTCTAGGCGACTTTTATCTTGTAGCTTTGCTATCATCTCTGACAAAGCTTCATCATGTTCAATTTCCCATTCTGACCCCAATTCAGCACTGCGTTGTAGAAACTCCAGTAAGGTCATCTGGGGTTGTTCTTCACCGTGGGACTGCCAAAATTCGAGTAACTGCTGCATTTTATCCCGGTCTAATTCCATCCATTGACCGCGAAAATGCACTAGGGGAGTTTTAGCATTAATCAGTTGTTCCCATTCAATAGGTGTGACAGTTTGCTCCCCAATCGCTAACTCATACTGATACTCCACCAGTGAGTCTAAGCCGAAATAGCTTTTTGTTTCCCCTTTCGTTGCAGCAAGTTTACTACCCGATGCTTTGAGGCGAATTTTGGCGCGGCGACGACCTGTGGGAGTATACCAAGCAGGTACAATTACTTTGAATCCTGAGTCTTCTAACACCCAAGCACTTTCTTGAAGGAAGTCAAATGCTTCTTCTAAAGTAATTTGCATTGCGATTGGACTCGCTGTTTCCAACCCAAGCCATAGTTTGGGATACATCCGGGCTGCATACCCCAGATTCAGCAGTAAATTTGTTTCAAAATCTTTACCAAAATCTTTATGTACACCAGTTTTAGTAAATTGATTCATTGTCCAGTAGTCTGCTAACGCTAACTTCAAGGATGGATCTTGTTTACTCGCTACTAGAAATTGAATTTGCCAATTGTCTATTTGTGACGATGAAGGAGAATGTAACTGGAAGCATAGATGAAAAGGTGAATCAGATTGAGTACGAGTAATTTTGGTTTTCCATACCAACCATTGCTGATATTCCTCAAGGGCAGTATTTGTTGTGAGTGGGTTATGCTGACGAGGAGAAAAGCAAGATTCAATTAGAGAATCAGCAATTTGTTTGTCAAAAGCGGCTGTAGATGGGGTGTGAGTTACTAAATCGTGAAGTACATATTCGGAAAAGTGACGCAATAGTGTTTCTTGATCAAAAAACTCAATAGGATAGCTAACTGTTGCTTTACCTGCCACACATATTAGTGGCATATAGTCAATATATTTAAGAATATTTGCTTCATATTGTTCGGAAATAATTTCCCAGGTGGCATAAATTTCAAATGTTGCTTTAGCAGTCTTTTTTTTGCCTTTTTTGTGGGGATTTTCCGTTGATAAATGTCGATACTTCAGTGCGGGAATAAATTGGTCTTTGAGGATTACTTGTTTAAAACTTTGAGTGTAATGATACCAAAATAATAAATCTGAACCAATTTGAAACTTCTCCGCATTATATATTGCTAAAAAATGGATATCTTTAAGTAATTTGATAATATTAAGTGCTGTGGCATTTTTGGTAGATACTACTGTTTCATAACAATCTACCTGCCAGTATTGGAATTCTTCATAGCTGTCAGTCAACTCAATTTCTAAATACTTGGTTAATTCTGGTGAAGGTAGGGGCTGATTATTGGTCGTTGGTAAGGCAAAGTATTTAGGAGATATGCGTTGGGAAAATTCAGTATTGTCTTCTTTAATTCCCAATTCTTGTACTAAAAAGGCGATTAATTCGGATTTAACCAAATGTCCAGGATGAATTTGTTGACTATTGGTGTGACTTTTGTGGGATAATTGAGTTTCTACCCACAAGTAAAAAGACCCTGACTGAATAAAGTCAGTTTCCTCGTTTGGTATCCAGGTGCCATGAAGTATTCTCATTGTTGTGATGTCTCTGGATTGTTCGGAAATTCACGCGCCTTAGAATTACTTTAGCAAACAGAGGTGCTAGAATTATTTCCTTTATGCAAAAGAAAGCGATGACGCTATAGTGCTGCGATCGCTTGTTCAGAAATCAGACATAAATCCTACATTTTGGCTACAAATCAAAGTCAAGGCTGAATGTTTCTCCATCAGAATCCTCTTGTTCCTCCTCTGTAATTTGAGTTGGACTCCAAGAGGTGAGTTGGTTTGATTCAGTATTAAAAGGTGAGTTAGGTAAAAGTTGTGCAGGTAATCCAGCCTTGATGAAAACAAAATAGCAATCAACTATAAAGTAAAGCGTGTCCAGGTAGCTTTTATCTAGTTTTTGCGATTCTGCAAATATGCGCTCTCGGTAATTATCTTTAAGGCGAACTTTTTCCGGTGCTAAGTCTTTTTTATCTGCCATAGTTATATTCACTTAATAGATGTAGATGCTGGATTCTTGGCAAAAATAGTTTTTGCCATCTCTAGAAGCCCAGAGACATTGGCTTCTACCGGATTGTCCAGGATTTTGAAGCCGTTTTTCTCCAACAGCTTCTTAAATCCAGGTAAGAGGCAGCCTCCACCAATCGCCCAGATTTCATCCCCTTGGTGCTTGGCATCAAGTGTCAGATTCACCACTTTCTTCAAGTATTTTTCATACCAATCTTTCAAACAAGCACTGTATATATCTTTGATATCGATGTCACGGCTGTACTTGGTATGTCCCATCTCTAGACAAAATCGGATAGTGGAAGGATCTCCGATTTTTCCGCCATTTAGATGTTTCATTTTTTGGGAGATATCATCGATGAGAACTTCTACACCGATGGGGTAAGCAGTGTGAACTTCTCGTTGACCCCGGTTGTAACGAGAATATAGGGTTGTTCCATTACCAAAGTCTAAAATGGTTAGCTTTTTTGGTAGTGGATGCCCAAACAATGCACCCATACCCTCTAGTACAACTTTCAGCACTTCTACTTTTACTTCTGATTGCTTGCCAGCAAGTATTGGCTGATATTCTCCATTGAGTACTTTTTGTAATTCTTCAGCCAGACCGACATCATGTAAGCTAACGACTAATTTTAAATGCCAAGCTTTACGGTGTGGCAAATGTGCCAATGCACCCAATAAAGTCAACAACGCATTATTGACTTTATTTTCATTATTGTCTGTATTGCGGTCAAAATAATTCCCTGTCCGGTAAGCTGACTCTCCAACAGTATAAGCAGTACCGTTAAAAACTACGCGCCCTGGCACATCTTCCATTTCTGCATTGGTTATATAGCTCGGCACACGAATTACTTCAAATCCTTCGACTAAAAGTTTAAGGCTTCCGTAACCGTTATCGAAACCCGCAGGAAAAATTTTTTGTAAGGTGTGAATGTTTGACATAGGCTCCAAGTAATACACTTTAAATTGTGAAAGTTATCTGTTCAAAGGATCTGCAAGAGCAAGAGAAAGAAGAATAAAATAACTTCCCCTTTTTTGCCTAATCTCAAGAGCTTATCATAACCCCTTGGGGGCTAAATGGGGTACAAAATATTAACCAGCCAAATATACCCCATTTAGCACCTATATGCACCCTATATAGGGGTCAAAATCTCACCAAAGTCTTGAGCTATTGTTGGGGTATATATAGCCCCCATATAGCCCCCATTAAGAATTTTTGAAATCTTTTTTATCATGCAGCAGAAATTAAATTAGATCATCGTTGACTCTTTGATTTATTCTTTTTATTACCAATTTACTTTCCCGCAAGATGTAGCTCTACCCTGATCCACTTGGAATTTACTTACAATAAATTGGTCACTTTTCAAGGGATTGCAAGACTTGAGATTGTTGGGAGGACTTGTAAGTTCAACACTGGCAGTTGAAAAGCAATTCAGTCTTTCACTCTAACTTCTTGCTGACTACGTAACGAGTGGGTTACTACTTGCTGACAGGTTCAGCTTTCTCTACTGAATTATCATTCACACCCAAAGTCAATTCCAAAGGAGTTCTTTGGGGGTAAGCTTTTACCACTTGTCGATAAACTTCATAGTTAGTAGGTAGCGTGTTCTGAGTATTACCCACTCCATAGGTCAGTTTGTACTTTACATTTTTGATCAATTCAGGTTTGCTTGCCTCTTCTGGAGATTTTTTGCGTTGTTCAACTTCATCAACACTTGGCCTCGGCGGTAAAGTAGCCCACCATAGCCCTCTGTCATCTGGGCCAACAACTGCTCCTGCCGGTTTCAATCCATTCCGATTCAACACTGAAGTATTCGCAAAGATTTCAATACGTGGCTGTGGTTGACTTGTTAGGTTATTCGCATACTTGACTTGCCAGGAGTAACTGGTGAGTGCTGTAGCTTCATACTGTTCAGCAGTAGTAGTGCTGCAACTAGTTAGTGTCAGTGCCGTTAGTGCAGTTATTATTGAGGGTAAAATTTTCAACTTTTGCATTATCAATCGTAAATATCTCTTACTAATCACTCTTGAAGAGGGAGTGCGCCATCATTGCTGCCAAGGAGAAGGAATCGCTGTTGTCGAAATCACTTCTCCTGTTTTTAATCTGATACCAGTCTGCTCACAGTTGGGGTATTGGACTTTCACTTTAATCAGTGAAGGATGTTCTTTATATTCTCCCATTACTAGCTCTTTTGTAAACTCGCACTTTTATTCTCTGTTGGTAGTACCAAAAAAGTGTTTATCTTAGATATATTTCATCAGATATCGGCTAGAAATATTTGTTGTACTGTTGTATTTTCAAGCAAGATTACCCATGCAATTTCTGGTGTGTCAGCAGTGCAAATCATTGGCGATGCTGGAAATAAAAAGTGCAATACTGGTAGCGTGCATAAGTTATCAGAATCAGATTCGGATTTTTTTAACACTGGCAGAAGTTAGTCGCCTTTTGTTGGTGTATCTGTATCTGTATCTGCATCTAAGACAATTGCTTATAGTTCATCTACTCTCTCTGCTGCCACCAAATACAATTCGCGTTCGCGGTATTCAAATGATAACTTGTATACTCTTGCTACAGGCAACTTCTAGGCAGTATGGAATGGAAAGTAATCTTGCAACCTCTAAGAGTTGTATTCCCCCTAATCAAGCGCTACAATCTGCCTGTATTAGAAGTACTTTTTGCGATAACTGCAATTTATTAAAGTGAGCCAAACCCGGATTATTGCACTATTTAACCAAAGTGGTGGGGTTGCCAAGACAACACTTACTCAAAATCTGGGCTACCACCTTGCACTTAAAAAACGTCGTGTTTTGCTTGTGGATATGGACCCGCAGGCATCTCTCACTACATTTATGGGACTCGAACCAGACGAATTGAGTATTAGTATTCAACAAACAATAGTTGATAACAGACCATTACCTATCTATCCTGAACCGATTCATAGTATGGCGCTTGTCCCTGCTGACATTAATCTTGCCGCTAGTGAAATGCAACTTAGTAGTGCGATCGCTAGAGAATATCGCCTAAAAAATGGACTCTTGAATGTGCAAGATAATTACGACTTCATTCTTATCGACTGTCCACCTTCTTTGGGGTTACTCAGTATCATCAGCCTCACTGCTGCTACTCATATTCTCGTTCCTATCCAATGTCAATTTAAGTCATTTAAGGGAACTGAACTTTTACTCAGTACGATCACCCAAGTCCGCAGTCATACCAACCCCAGATTGCAATTTGCTGGATTTGTTCCTACAATGTTCGATGGTCGGACTGCCCAGGAATCGCGTACACTTAAAGCTGTACAAGAACAACTATCAGAGATAGCTCCTGTATATCCACCAATTCCAAAAACTATTGCCTTTGCCGATGCTTCTGAGCGCCGAGTCCCACTAGCATTATTTGATAAAAACCATCCAGCCGTGGGTGTACTCAAAAAAATTGCTGATAGCATAGATAAACTTGAATTAAAACTGTGAGTAGCAAACGTAACGAACCTTACGCTGCAATCAAAAAGCCTGTCGATCTGCTGTTTGGCACTGTAACTGGGTCACAATCTGAGGATCAAGCCAGCGCTACTAACACAATTGCAATTGCCAAAATTAAGCTACCTTCCTCACAGCCAAGGCGCTATTTCGATGAGCAGAAGCTTGAAGAACTATCACATTCAATCAAAGAATTGGGTATTCTCGAACCTCTGTTAGTGCGTCCGCTCTCTGAGGGCGATTATGAATTAGTAGCCGGAGAACGACGCTACAAAGCGGCATTGATGGCTCTTTTAACTGAGGTTCCTGTAGTAGTCCGCATAATGGATGATGCGACTACGTACCAAGTGCGCCTCGTTGAAAACCTGCAACGCGAAGACCTCAATCCACTAGAAGAGACTGAAGGTATCCTTGAACTATTGGCATTTCGGTTGTCAATCAGTACGTCAGAAACCGTCAAACTGCTTCAAAAAATGGAAAACGAAGCTAAAGGAAAAATTACCCGTAACGTTACGGGTAATTCTCAAACTCTACTTGTTGAGGAAATATTTACAGCGTTAGGAGGCATGAAGTGGGATTCATTTGTTCGCAATCGCTTGCCTTTACTCAATCTCCCTCAAGATGTGCTTTCAGTATTGCGTTCGGGAAAAATTGAGTACACCAAAGCAAGGGCAATCGCTAAGGTGAAAAATGAAAAAACAAGAATTCAACTACTAGAAGACGCGATCGCCTACAATCTTTCATTGAGCGAAATTAAGCGGAGGATTTCAGAAATTCAGCAGAAGCCGGAATCAGAGTCTCGCACTCAAACAGAGTCAACATCTCTGAAAGACCGCGTTGAGGGCACACTTCGCCGTTTTAAGCAGTCCAAGGTATGGGATGATCCGAAAAAAAAAGCAAAGCTAGAGAAGCTCTTGGCTCAGTTGGATGTATTGATGAAAAATGACTTCACAAACTGATAAAAATAAATTAGCTAAAACTGATAAAAAAATTTGATTTTATACCACTAATATTTCGGGGATTGACTGTGACCTTATATCAAGTAGTTGAGTAGAATGTTGCAGTATGAGCGGTAGTTGTTAAATCTCAACAATCTGCCTTATTGAGAATAGACTAAAATAGAGGTTCAGCTCGAACAATCATAAATCAAAAGTTTCGAGGATATCTTATCCCGAACTCCTAATACCGGGCATCTTTCTTAGTATTTATGTACTATAATTAGCTGACTTCCAATATTATAATAATGTGCGGCATCTGATCATAAGCAATGTCCACTCCTTCTAATCTTTCCGCTCAACAAATAAGCGCCTTTCCTCAACACGAAACAATCACCGGAGTCGTAGAACGCCTAACTTTTTACTCTGCTGAGTCAGGTTACACCGTCGCAAGACTGACTCGCCCGCGTAGCACTGAACTCACAACAATTGTTGGTAGCTTTGCCAATATTCAGCCAGGTCAAACTCTACAACTAACTGGTTTTTGGCGTGACCATCCACAATTTGGCCCCCAGTTCCAGGCAGTTAATTATCGAGAAACCAAACCAGCCACTCTTACCGGAATTGAGAAATATTTGGGCAGTGGTTTAATCAAAGGCGTGGGCCCAGTCACAGCAAGACGGATTGTTGCTCACTTCGGGCTAGAAACCCTGGACATCATCGAAAACCAGATTGAACGACTGATTGAAGTCCAGGGTATTGCTAAAAAGCGGATCACACTCATCAAAAACGCTTGGTCAACTCAAAAAGCGATCAAAGAAGTGATGGTATTTCTCCAGGGGCATGGTGTTTCTACACTTATGCTGTGAAGATTTACAAGCAATATAAGGATGAGGCGATCGCCACTGTTACCAAAAACCCCTACCAGCTAGCAGCCGATATCTATGGGATCGGTTTTCTGACTGCTGACAAGA
>NZ_JAYGHE010000117.1:0-14593 GCF_034931145.1 Nostoc sp. UHCC 0252
GCCCACCGCTAATTCATGATACTCGGCGGCAGTGAGATAATTGGGGTATTCACAAATGTTACCTGGCAACACTTGATCCCCAACGCCCATCTCTTCTGGGCATTGGTTATTTTGCACGGTAGATTCCTCCGATAACTTTTTTGTCAAGTTTCAGAGGGGGTCGATTAAATCAATTCGCAATTACCAACTTGCAATTCGCAGTTATATTTACGCCCATACTTCCTCCTCATAGACGAAGTAGAGTAAAAGAGCCTGAATTCATTAATTATTCAATTACTCTGCAATTGCGAATTGCGTAGACGCGCTTTGTGCTGCTTTCCGTAGGGTTTTGCGAATTGCCTATGACGCTGCTTTTACAAAAATTTACATATCTTAAATATAAATTTTTTGTCAAAATACTACCAACGGTCAGCAAAAGCTAGCCGTGCGTATTGCTTTAGAGTATAATGGCAATAGCAAAGCAGCGTGGGTATCTTTTGACAAGTCAGTGGTTTCAAGTCGCCAAACTTTAAGTGCCACTTTCTTTGTCAGCCGAGATCAACCCCGCCCAAAAATATGTCGTTTTTTTTCACCTTAAGGCAAAGCGTACTCCCTAGTGCGTTTTGCCTAAATTTTTATGTATGAGCTTTTCCTCCATTCTTGATTCTTGGGTTTATACATGAACAAGCTGATCTTACAGAACTTTGCTTCTTTTCGCATCTAGTAAGGTTTAAATGCTGAGTTATATTACCTCCTATTTTGTTAAACTTAATAAAATTACCCTATTGTATAAGGGTTTTTCTCAAGCCAACCCTAGTAGTAGGTTAAAAACTTCATCTTCAGATTGGCGGGGAAAACTTTTCGCTTAGGTTCGTGCAGCGCAAACCGATGATCGGCTGGATTCAAAGCTACTTGTGTAGGAAAAAACAGTTTTTGGAGTAAATTCTCTACATAATTATTTGTCGTTAAAATTTTTGTAGCTAGATTTTTGTTTTTTCTTGTGAGCATAAATACTTCTCTAAAATGTGTTAGCTAATGAGGGGAAAGAGTTTTGTGGCTGTACTAGACCCAAGGGATCGGTATTAATGTATTTTTTGACTACAGGTTGCAAAGTAAAGGCGATTTCTTTAGTGTTTGGGTCTTTAATGCTTTCAATTAAAGATAGTTGTTCTAACTTTTCTAAAGCTTTAATAATTGCCGAAGTAGAAGCCGATATATTATTAAAAGAATTGAGCTGTATTAATAGGTCACTAAAACTAATTGGTGTGGGGTCTAGCGATAATTTTTTAGCCAAATAAATCATAATATAACGTTCGGTTTGCTCCAAAGATTCACCAAAAGTTTCGTCTAACATTGACTGAAACTCATCAGTAATAAAAGTAGTTTTATGCCGAAAGAATATTTCTGTACTGCCAGAAAAGAAATGTTTAATCTTTTGAACTACTATTGCTAATTCTGAGGGATTACTACGATAGGTTTTAATTAAATCAAGACAATCGTCTTTGTCTGTTAAACCTTGATCCGATAAAAAATTTAGAGCAGCATCTATATCTAAACCGTCTACTCGAAAATAGAGGATAGATCGGTCATCCTTGCTCATAGCATAAATTTCATTAGGTAAAGCTCGACAAGTCAGTAATAAACAACTCTTATGCTCTTCTTCTAACAGCCGACGCATGAATATTTTATAGTCTAATCTTTGTTCTAAATTAGGGGTTTTAAACAGAGCTTCAAAACCATCCACTACGAGTAAACAACGATGAGATTGTAAATGCTTAATTAAGGCGGTAATCAGAGCTTGAGTATATTCAGGTAAGTTGAGAGAAGTATCTGGTTGAATTAAATCGATTAGTTCGCCCAATAAATCTTGGAGGCGTACTGAGTGAGTTACTGATTTCCAAATCAGGAAATCAAAGTGTTGAGTAGAGTCTAAGCTAAGTTCTGCTAAGAGTTTTGCGGACAAAGCAGTTTTACCAACCCCAGGGACACCTGCTAAAGATATGCACCGATGGTTGTTAATTAATTTCTTTAAGTGGTAGAGTTCTTGTTGTCTACCGTAAAAATTGGATAGTTTAGAGCTAGGAAGTTGACCTTTAATAAACTGGCTATCAAATAAAGGAAGTTCTAGGTGGGGATTAGATTGATAATAGTTTATAACAACTTCTGTGAGCAGAGTTCGTACTTTCCTCTTTAAAACCTGTTGTCCTTTGGTTACTGTTTCAGAAAGCAAGTTCCACAGTTGAGGAGCTATACGACGCTGTAAATAGCCAGCCTTATAGCCAGACTCCTGCCCTATCTCAGAAAAATCTTGGTTTTCCCATGCACCCTTGAGGACGGCGATCTCAGGTTTAGTCAAGGAGCGATTTTTTTCAGTAAAAACTATATTGTTGACTACAGTTAGAGCCTGGTAAAAGGATACGGTTGGGGAAGACTGTAGTAACTCCAGAGACTGTTGCTCTTGTGTAAAAAATGATGAGGAAAGAGAATTCTGGAAATTTACCCCATGCTCAATGCTCAAATCCATAAAAGAAGTTTTCCTTTTGGTACGTGAGTTCCGCAAGAAACATTTGTAAAATCAAATCAACTAGCTATTTAATTCTTATGACTCTGAGTCACTTATAATAGTATCAGCTTTTTAGATTATAAGTGTATCTCCTAAAAGATTAAATAAGTGTTTTTATGCAAAACAAAGTCATCCAGATTAGCCCACTATTACTCAAGCCTTATTTTATGAGGGTTTTGATAGGATCTTGTAAATGTAAAAATATAATTTCTCACGGTAAGTGACTTAAAGTCACAAAAGAATTTTACTTTGCTGCATTAAATGTGAATAAAAGCAATAGTCATAAGAAATATTTTTATAATGTTGTCAATAACGAAATATCGCTCAAATGCTAATTCTTTAATAAAAAGTTAAGACAAGATGTCGTGTTACTGTATAAACCCTCTGTGTGAACGACGGCAGAATCCTGATGATGCCGACAAATGCGCTTCTTGCGGTACATCTTTAGTGATCAATGAACGTGTCCGTCTAGTTAAACCATTAAGAGAATTAGATCGCAACCCGTTCACGGCAAATGAGATTTTTGAAATAGAGGATTCTGGGACGCAGTGGAGTCCTGGGCGTAAACGACGAGTCATGAAGATATTAAAATGGAATTCGCCTCAATCTGTGGAGCGATTTGAGCGCGAGGTTTTAGCCTTGCAATTAATAAATCATCCAAATATTCCGCAGACAAACGGAGATGATGACTACTTTACCGTCGAATTAGAGAACAGCCCCTTCAAATTCCGATGCTTAATCATGGATAAAATTGAAGGGGAAAATTTAGAAGATTGGATAGAAACTCATCCACCAATTTCACAAGAGTTAGCACTAGATTGGTTGGAACAAATAGTAGCAATACTAGATTTAGTACATCATACAGAATTTTTTCATAGAGACATCAAACCAAGCAATATAATTCTAGATCCGGATGGACAATTATATTTAATAGATTTTGGAGCTGTGCGCCAGATAACAGATACATATTTAGCCAAAGTAAGCTCGACTGGAGGAACGGACAGAACTATCAGTAATTACGAAATCACTAAAGTAATTTCCCATTATTACAGTCCGCTAGAGCAAGCGCATGGTCATGCGGTTCCACAGTCAGATTTTTATGCTTTAGGTCGGACTATGGTTCGCTTGGTGACGGGGGTAAAATTAAGAGAATTACAGACAAATCATGATACGGGGAGATTGATCTGGAGACATAAAGCATCACAGATAGATAAGCCATTGGCGGATTTTATTGATGAGTTGATGGATCCAAACCCAGCACATAGACCGCAAACAACGGGAATTATTTTATGGCGACTGAAAAAACTGCCTGGGCAAAGTAAGATTTACAGAATAACAAGGTCGAAACCCTTCATGTTCAGTGCAGCGATCGCCAGCATTAGTTTGATAGGATTACTAGGTTATACAGTTGGATTACCAGTGTATGCAAATAATTTAGTAGCACAAGGGCAAAAGCTAGAGGAGGAAAATAATACAGAACAAGCGCAAAAGGTATTTGACCAAGCAGTAAAAATTCGCCCGGAATTAAGTAATCAAATTTCCAAATTCTACTTTGATATAGCAGGAAGAGTTAAAGAAGATTTAGAATTAGAAAAAAAATATTATAATTTAGCGGCTAAATATAATCCGAATGACATAGATTCATATAATAATCTAGCATTGGCTTGTCAATTTTTGAGAGATATAGATTGTGTAAATAAAAGTTACCAACAGCTTTTTAGGCTAGAGCCTAACTCCTGGACAGGACACTACAATTTAGCTAACTTTTATGAAAGTCAAGAAAAATATGATTTAGCTGAAGAACAATATAACTTAGCAATTAAATCTGGTCAGGAGCAGGCGTTAATTGCTGTGAATAATTTGTCTAGGTTGAATAATTTGCAAGGAAAATATACTCAAGCTCAAAAACTAGCAATAGAAGGATTGAATAAAGCCCCATCTAGTGATAAACAGTTAAGAGCAGCATTATATAAAAATTTAGCCTGGGCGAAACTGATGCAAAAAGATTATCAAGGGGCGGATAAAGATTTGCAAACAGCCTTTAATTTAGATTCGCAAAGAGTTGATGTATATTGCTTATTATCGAAAGCGAAAGAAGCATTAGGAGATATAAATTCTGCAAGTGGTTACGGTGAAATATGTTTACTGGCAAGGATGGATACGTGGTTGCCAGAAGTACAAAAATGGCGAGAGGAATTAATAGAGAGGATATTTAAAAAGAAATAAATTTTAGTATTTTTAAAAATAGTTTGTAGAAAAATAAGTATATAAATCCCATGTTGAAGAAGATTCAGATTGGAGCCATTATATTAGGATTGATATTAGCGAACGTCACTGTAAGTCGTGTGCGGGGGCAGGAAGTAGTGAGGGCAAATCGGCAATCTAAAGCCGATTGCGAACCAATAGCGAAAGTGATAGATGGAGATATTCACCATAAGCCTTTAACAAAATTATGTAGTGAAGATAGAGTTAGAACAGCCAATGGTGGGAAGGTAAAAATCCTCTGTTACCCAAGAGGAATAATAATAGACATCCCTAATGATGTGGTAGGTAAACATTGTTTACCATTACAAACGAACGAAGGTAGAGGATGTAACGTTTTGCAGGGGAGAAACTGTGTCATCGCTAAGGGGCCGGATGAAGAGAACAAGCCGAATAAGATTACACCGTATGGTGTAGTAATCAACAACTCACGACCGACATTATCCTGGTTTAGAACAAAGGGAGCTACCAACTACATTGTGCAGGTCAAAGGAAACGGAGGTATTAACTGGCAACTAGAAGTCAAGGGCGAAACCCTGACCTATCCGCAATATCTTGCAGAACTGAAGCCAGGGCAAGCATACAGTGTAGAGATAGTGGCTATGCGGGGCGATGAAGTAATAGATAGTAGCTCGGCGCTGCTATTGTTAGCTTCAAATGAAAGACTACAACAAGTAAAACAGACTATTAACATTCTTTTAAGCCTTCAACAGCCGCTTGATGAATTGGCGATTGATATGGATGCAGTATATGAGTCACACAATTTAGTCAATGAATCGATAAAAGTATTAGATGCTAGAGCTAAAGCAGGTTCAAGGAACCCCACGATTTATAGATTGTTAGGCGATCGCTACTTAATAGCTAAGTTCCCTCAACAAGCTAATGAAGCGTATTTAACAGCTAAGAAATTAGCTCAACAAGCAAATAATACTGTAGAGTTAGCTTTAGCAGAAGCTGGCATAAAGATTGCGGCACAGACAAAGGTCAAAAAGCAAACGAGTTATCCGCCAACGAGAATAAATGCGCTCCAATAATATGGGTGAAAATATTTGTCACTTTTTAATAAACTGAGTTGTGCTGATCTTAATGCTTCGGCTTTAGTAAGTCCAGATTTTAGTCCTTCATAAAATTTAGTCATCAGTTGAGCAGTAGAATCAGCATCAACTAGCCATAGACTGGCTACAACACCACGCGCTCCGGCTTGTGCGGCTATGCCAGCAATACCCAAAAAGGAGCGTCTATCACCTTTGGCAGTTTGGCAAGCACTCAACACTAGTAAATCAAGATTGCTTTTATTTTGTAATAAAGCTTTTAAATCATTAACCATCAGGGGAATATCCCATGCTAAAACAAAGGTTTGTTCAATGTCCGAGCTAAATTGAGCATGGCTACTTAAATGGATTGCCCAAAAAGAATTGTTTTCAATATCTTTACTAAATTGTTCATGGGTAAATTCGCTATCAAGTAATGTAATGGCAGAGGGATTAGTTTTCTTAATATTATCAATCTCTAACCTGACTTGAGGTAAAGGACGTAAATCTCTAGGGACGATAGAATTACTGAAACTGGGACTAATTTGAGAAACGCCACTAGCTAAAGTTGTAGCTGGTTTAAGCAGCGATTGCCGCAATTGTTTAGCGCTAGAACCTACAGAAATAATGTATTTCTCTAATAAATATTCTTGCCCATCATATAACATATCTAAGGGCAGATTTTGAAAATAACTATCTAGGACGAAACCTATTTTGCCCGATGAGGGTAAATATTGCTTGATAGGTTGAATCAAAAGCTTATAAACAGCTTGCGAATAGGTAAGAAAGTTATAACCTTTAATATCAACGAATTCTAAGTTCTGGATAATATTGAAGAAATTAGTCAAAGGTTCACCAATTATATCTAAATCTATTGTGTGACGATAGATATCTTGAGAAGTTTTAACAAGTACCTCCACTCGTTCATCTAATTTAATTAGGTAAACAATATAATCCAAATCTTTTGAGCCGCGATCCGATCTTGCATCTAGGGTATTTTCAGCAAATTTACCACACCGCAAGAAATTCTCTACTTCAGCAAATTTAAGTTGCTCTTGAATTTTAATAGCTTGCCTGTTGTAGGTTTTATGAGAGTTATTATTGTTAAGTAATAATGATATATATTCGCGGTAAAGTGGCTCTACCTTTTCTTCAAAGGCAAATTGAATATCAGAGTTAAACAGTAAAATATCGCTACGCACTTTATCAAGATTTTTGATAGCACTTGCATAAAATTGATTAGCTCGCTCGATTTTCCCAGATACTTTATAAAGCCGAGCTAATTCCCATTGCCATTGATAGACGATATCCCAAGCCTGTACTGATTGAGCATATAACACCCCTTCATAATAGGAACTTTCAGCTTTGGATAGCTCTCCAAAAGTAGTGTAAATCTTACCTAGAGTACCATAACTGTAAGCAATCGCTCTAAGATTATTCAAATCTTTAGCATTAGTTAATGCCTCCTGTGATAAGGATAAAGCTACAGATTGTAAATTGTTACTGGTTAGTTCTTTGACTTTTAAAGTATGAGTTTGAGTAATGTTTATTAAACTTCGTGACAATTTAAGTTTGCCATAAATTGACTCAATCTTTGGCAAAGCTCTAAATTGCTCTAATTTTGCAAGAATGTCATTTGTTATTTCCGAAACAGAATCATTGATTGGTATATCTTGAGGAAATTGTATTGATGTACTATCTAAAAGTAGCTTTAGCCAATTTAATTTAGCTTGTAGAGAAACTGTACTTTGGCTATTGCTGAGTTTCTGGTATATTTTTTGGGCGGCAACAAATTTAGACTTAGCTAAAATAATTGCCTTTTTTTGAGCAGCAAAGTCATCAGTAAGTTTATATTTACTTTTAGACTGATTATAAAGTATTACTTCTGTATTAGCTAAATTCAGTAATAAGTTGTCTTGGATTTTTTTGTTTTGTAATTGTACTGCCGATGTTAAACATTCTTGTAAGATTACATAGGAAATTTCCGGTTCGCCCATAACTCGAAGCACGTTAGCTAGGTTATAAAATCCAGTAAACTGAAAATATTCAGTGATTTGCTTTTGATGAAGTGTTGATTTTAAATAAGACAATCGGGAAAAATTAGTTTCTTTTTGTAGCGAATCAGGGCAAATACCATTATTTAGAGATAAAGCTTGAGTGAGGATTTGGCAAGCTGTAGTATAAGAGCCTAATGCTTGCAGCGCCAGACTTTGATTAATTAAACTGCCGTTCATTCCCTGCTCATTGTTTAATTGTTCATAGGCTCGATAAGCTGCTTGCCATGCTTTAAATGCAGCTTCTGGTTTTCCATCGTACAATTGTGAAAAACCCTGCTGTGTGAGAGACTTTGCTATTTCTAAACTAGGTGTAGATGCTGCTAGTATTACTTCATGCTTAATCACCACTATTAGCGTAAATAATAAACTTAGAAATAGGTATTTAGTTTTTTTAAAGCAGTTGATAATTAAGCGAGAAATAAATGCCATTTTCTTGCCATGTGTTGGAGTTTGAGTTAATTTCATTCAGAGGAATGCCCCAATCAAGACGGGCATTGAAGCGATCGCTGCGATATTGGAGGGCTAGCCCAACAGAGGTTAAACTACCTGAAGCGCTGAAAGTATCAGAACTATTGTTCCAGCTTGTGCCAAAGTCAATGAATGGGATGACCTGTAATTCTTGTGTAGTCGTTTCCCAAGCCGGAATCCGTAATTCTGTAGATAAAAGAAATCCATTGTCAGATATAAAAGTATCCTGCCTATAACCTCTGACAGTACTGATGCCTCCAAGACTAATTTGCTCAAAAGCTGGTAAAGGTCTATCCGCCAATTGGAGGCGTGAGCGGATAGCAACAGAAGTGTTACTATTGCCTAAACGCTTCAACCATAGAGCTTCACCTACCCAAGTAAAAAACTGCCCATCGGGAGATTCGGGATTGATGGTAGCATCTAGTGCATCTAAACCTAAACTAAAGGTTGAACGAGCGTAGAAAGAGTGATTAAGGCTCCGATTTGCCCAATCTTGGAAAAACCTGAGTGCAAAAATCCTTGTGCGTCCCGAAGCATCTGCGCCCGCCGAGATAGGAAAAGGAGTATTTTGCAACGATGATTCGCTTTCTAGCCGCGAAACAGTCAACCCCAATGCCAATTCTTGTGCCGAGTTAGCCGAAGCCTGTTGTATTAAAGGTTGGCGAAAACTAATTTCATAGGCCAATGCATCGGCTACGATATCCAGGGCGTTAAGCGGTCGCTCAATGATATTGTTGGAAATATTTGCGTAAACAAAGCTGATAGTACCATTGTTTGGGTTGATAGGTACAGAATAACCAAGGGTGATCGCATTACTGCCATCTGTATTTCTATAACCGATGCTTAGTCCGTCTCCCAATCCCAGTACGTTATTGTGCGAGATATCAATGCGGCGCTGGAAAGTTCCGATGACTGGAGAGCGGTAGTTGTCTAGACCAATATTAACCTTAAATTCCTGTTGGGGCTGTACATTAATATCCAAAATAGCTTGGCTTGGTTTGCTTCCCTCTTTCAATGAAGCAGTAATTCTCTCAATTAATGGGTTTTGTTGAAGTAATTGTAATGCTGGCAGTAAGCGTTTACTGTTGAGAATCGGTTGTGGAATACGTGCGCGGATATAGTTGTGTAGTCTGTTGCCGCCGACAATATTGATTTTTTCTATTCGTCCCTCAACAATTGAGACAGTAACTATAGCATTGTCAACCTTGAGAGATCGATTCTGAGCAACACCAATGTATGCACCAGAGTTGATATACCCTTGCTCTACATAATAATCAGTAACCTTATCGCTGATTTCTGATAAATCAGCAAAAGTGATTTCTTGACCGACAAAATCTGATAATACTTTCTCTAACTCCTGATTATTAAAGACTGTATTTCCTTGAAACTGAAAACCTTGAACTTTGATTTTAACGAAATTGTTTGGTTGAAGGCTTCTTTGAGGAATCAAAGGAGTAGAGGATGCTGGAGGCGTTAATGGTGGCGGTGCTGGAGGTAAAGGAGTGGGCGACAGGGGTGTTTGTTGTATAGTTGGCGGATTTTTTTGATGAATGCCACCTGACTCAAGTTGTGCCAAGGAAAAATGACTTGCCGTTAAATACGCTAGTAAATGTAAACTCAATGTTTAGCCCCCTACATCTGGTACTCTCTTGATGCAAGAAGATTTCAATGGCGAACTGTACGCACCCATATCGTCACTTGGATCTGGGGTAATCACAAAGCTAACAGTCCCATCCCCGTTATTGCGCCACCCTTGGGCTACCACTATATTTTCCGTATTATCAGTTTGAGTAGATTGGGGTAATTGTTGAGAAGGGATAGGTACTGATGAGTCTGTCCACCCCAGTTCTGTCCATCCCAGTGTAGTGCTAGATAAATCATCAAGACTAGCGGGAAGTCCTCCTTTAGCAGAGATAGTTAGTTCACTCGGCAAGTTAGGAGGTTCTGGCGAGCAAGTGTTAAACGGTTGTGGAGACTGAAAGACAGTATTTCTAATCCCAGAGTTAGCAATATCTATTTGAGTAGTGTTAATCTGTACTGAGCCGTTAACTCCTCTTTCTGAAGTAGCTTTTATTTGGCTATCTGGCGAGGCAAATAAACCTGGGGTATTGATTTTGATGTTCCCACCCCTGCCCTCAAAGGCATTGGCTGTAATTTGGCTGTTACTTTGCAATATTAATGCACCTGTTTCAATACCAATATTGCCCCCATTGCCTGTACTGCCGTTTGTGCCTGCGGTTGCAGATATAAAGCTATTATTCAGTTGAACATTTTCTGCTTTCAAGTTGATGTTACCGCCTTCTCCAACAGCAGTTGTCGCTGTAATTCCCCCTTGATTTGTAATGTCGATTTTGTCTGTATTGATATTGATAGTACCAGCGTCACCGGAGCCTTGATTTATTACACTAAGCTGTCCAAAATTAGAAATGGTCAAATTTTGAGTATCAATAGTTAAACTTCCCGCTCTACCTGTTGGCTCTGGAGGTAATCTTAATCCGGTTCTGAGGCGTTCATTTAGTATAGGTGCTGAAGAAGATATAGCACTTAATGTGTCTAAGTATTTTCCTGATATTGTAATTGCTTCTGAGGATCTAATAAATAAATTACCAGCATCGCCGGAAGCAAATGTACTAGTACTAATAGTACCTCCATCTTGTAATAATAAATTTGAACTATTAATTTCTAAATTACCAGCATTGCCATCTTTATAAGTAGATGATTGAATGTTACTTGCGTTACCTAAACCAGTAGATGTGCCAATTATTTCTATAGAGTTTGAATTAACTGAAACACTACCACTTTTACCTTGACCAAAAGTTGCAGAGCCTATACTACTCCCTGCCCGTAAAGAGATAAAGTTAGAGTTTAGTCTTAAAACTCCAGAATCTCCACTGCCAAACGTTGTTGTAAGTAATCCTCCATTATTTGCAACAATTTGTGCGACATTTGCAATAATGTCGCCGCCTTTTCCGGCATTGTAAGTAAATGTATTAATTCCAGACCCTTGAGAAATACTTTCAAGAGTTAAGCCTTCAAAATTTAATTGTTCAGCATTTACAATGACATTGCCACCCGCAGCACTGCTAAAAGTTGTCGTGGCAACTTGAGAAGCTTTTAAAAAGATTCTCCCACTATTAAATTCAATGTTGCCACCTGTATTTTCGCTAAAATTAATATTAAAAATGCCTGTAGCAGTTGCTTGAGATTCATTTTGTATACTCACTGAGTCTACAGCTTTAATAAATATATTACCAAATTGTCTATCTTGAAAACTTTGTCCAATAATTAAAGACCCTTTATCTAAAAATATATTATTTCCATAAATCTCTATAGAATTCCCTGAGCCATTAGAGCTACCATCATAAAGTAAAGAGTTATTTGATATTGTTATGTCTTTATAAACTAAGTTATTTCCGGGAGAGACTAACCATTGATTATTTTGGTTGTTTAAATTTATTAGTCCCTGCTCAAGGCTAACTAATTCGAGCCGACCATTAGTATTTTTAAGAATAGCTCCATTTAAGGTAATATTATTGCCGATCAAAGCAAGAATATTATTAGGTTTAACTTCCAGGCTGTTCGCTAACTTACTAGGGTTAAGAGGGGTAAAAAAATCGTTCTGCTCAATTGTGTGTCCTTTTCCTTGAATAGTAATACTTCCAGAATTACCATTAAACTGCAAACCAATAGGAATATCCACAGTCAGCAGTGGTTGTTGTGGGTTAATAGCACTAAACTCAGAACCATTGGCAAATTCTAGAGAGTCAGCCGTAGTTGCAAATAAAGAACCACCGATATCTAATCGAGCATTAGGGCCAAAGACAATGCCACTGGGATTGATCAAGAACAAGTTAGCTGTACCATTGGCGCTAATCAGCCCATCAAGATTAGAGATGGAACCGCCAGTAATTCTAGTGATAATGTTGTAAACATCCAGCGCGTTGTTGAAATGGACACTACTATCTGTAGGAACGGAAAAGTCCTTGAAACTGTGAAATAAATTATTTCCTACTTGAGTACCACCCTCGATAGTTCTAATGTTTTCGTCTATCTTGATACTTGTGCTGTTAGGTAGAGTCAAATCGGGAGCTATTTGCGCGTTGGATGAATTAGTCATGAGAAAAGAAGTAATTAGTAAAAAAGCAGCAATATTTAAAAAAGTACTATTGTTTGGTTTCATTTATTTATCAAAAACTTAAGTAATAAAAATTACTTAAATAAGTTCTTACTCAGAATCTCAAATAATGTTAAACTTGGCAATCTAAAATCCTGATTTTAAGATTGAACTTAAGGGCTATTATCACTCTAGATGATACTAATATCAAGCTAAAAGAATACTTAGCATCAGAACGGAAGAGAAAAGCGATTGATCGTAAGTTGCAGTTCACCGATACTCTACCGCACAGCTATCGACATGATTCAATGCTGTTTCAACACTTAATATTGCAAATTTGGCTAAGTCACCAGTAAAAATTACGTCAGATGAAATCGGAGTTACTGATAAGATGGTCATTTTCCGGTATCGCTTGCAACCATTTTTATATCTAACTTTTGGCAATTTAATGATTACATAGGTGTCTACAGTATGGCTATTGGCTACAAATATGATGCGATGATTCTTGAGTATAGGAGAAACAAATTCTATATACTTTTGCCCTTCAAATTTCCCAGGAGTAATGGTAGTAATATATTTTTTTCTGTAATTCTCTTTAAGAGACGAGGTTAAATAATTAACTCCTATATTATTTAAAGCTTTAGTGTATAAATTATTTACATTTATTCTAGAGATGCGCGTTCAAGTGAAGAGTAGTCCTGTACCATTTCTGGTTGCGATTGCCAGGAAGTAAGGTTGTAAACTTGTACTGGAGTGACAAATACCACACCTGCCATCGCCTGAAGCTGCCTTCGTCTTCCTTTGCCAAAGGCTTAAGAAGAGCTTATTGCTTCCAACAACAGGTAATTCAGTACAATCTTGAGTAGAGCCGGAGTTTTGAGTGGAGAAACCAATTGAACCCTAGTTCACCCAAACGAAAGCTGAAGATTACGATTCTAACAGTAGGTTCAAGAGGAGACTTGCAACCATACTGTGCTTTGGGTATTGGGTTGAAACGTGCGGGGCATCAGGTAACAGTGGCAACACACGAAAACTTTGCATCTTTTGTTAGGAAGTTTGATTTAGAGTTTGCAGCGATCGCTGGAAATATGCAAGAGTTTCTGCAATCGAAACAAGGGCAACGATTGATTGCGGGAGAAAAGTTGAAGTCGGAAGAAGCAGATAAGCTTTTGCTTCAACAATTGCAGTCAGCGTGGGTAGCGTGTCAGGGGGCTGAAGTAATCATCTACACACCGCTAGCCAATTGGGGATATCACATTGCAGAGAAATTAGGCGTACCTTGCTTTTTTGCATCAGTTCTGCCGTTGACTCCCACAGGGATGTTTGGGTTTTTGAGATTTGCTCAAATACCTAAAAACCCGCTAAAGAAAGCGATAAATTATGGCAGCTACTTCATTGCAGAGTTCTTGTACTGGCAAAAGCATCGAAAGCTCATAAACTCCTTCAGAACCGAGACATTGAAATTGCCGCCTATACCATATTTGGGCAGACGCTTCAGACGGAAGACTTCGGCGAATGTATCACGAATCCCTATATTGTATGGATTTAGTTCGCACGTCATCCCAAGACCCCGTGACTGGCCTGCATGGGTGTATGTAACAGGTTTCTGGTTTATTGACCAAGCCTCGGAATACGAACCACCCCTGGAACTAGAGGATTTTCTTGGACGAAAGAAATTGCCTTTGTGCTTTGGATTTGGCAGCATGACGATGCCCAATCCAGAATATCTCACACACTATATCGTGGAAGCTCTAAAGAAAACACGTCAAGGCGGGATTATATTATCTGGCTGGGGTGACATTGGAAGAACAGTGAATGTAAAAGATTCGCTACGAGTGTTTGTGATCAAGGAAGTTCCTCATGATTGGCTTTTTCCCCAAGTGCCAGCAATAGTACATCATGGAGGAGCAAGTACAACGGCGGCAGTGTTACGTTCGGGAACACCATCAGTTACCGTACCCTTTTTTGCAGATCAGCCAGTTTGGGGTGAAAAGCTAACTCGGTTGGGAGTCAGCCCACAACCGATACCGTACCATAAGGTATCAGAAGAAACTCTAGCGACAGCGATTGAAATCGTACTGGGCGATGAGGTGATGCGGTCTAAAGCCCAGGAGTTAGG
>NZ_JAYGHE010000118.1:0-2984 GCF_034931145.1 Nostoc sp. UHCC 0252
ATCTCCTGTAATCAGGTAACTCAGTCTCAAGCATAGATACAAGTAAATGGGTTCAGGATTAATTTAAAATTTTTAATAATCTCCTCAGCTAAAGCACGTCCCCTGATAAATTCTTCAATCTCATCCACACTCGACCCCTGCATTAACCAACTTATATTGCTCTAAATTAGCTGCTTATAGCCTAATGTCGTCTAACCCATATAAACCGACATCAAAGGGCGATCGCAGACACGACCGAGCAAGATATCTAGATTTTATATTTTGCTATGATGCTTCTAGTTTTAACCCATTGACTAATCTGCGATCTGAGCGCTACTGAAACGTTTCTGATGCAGAAATCCAAGCCTTTCACTGTTGTCCCTGAATCAACTGTACTAATTAAATAAATTTTGACACTTATTGAAAGTTTTGATACGTTGACTTTAAAAATAGAAGAAGGTTACTACAGTCCGGTTCTGTCCATGTTTCGATAATCTTTTTGACAATCTTTTTTGTATCTTCAGTACCTGCTTCTAACAAGCCAGCAATACCTAAAAAAGAAATGGAGACTATGCCAATGGTTCTAGTATTTCTGTTTTTAGAATCATATATCTCTTTTAAAACTATATCAATAAGTTCTTTATCCTCCGCAGAACGTCGGCCAAGAACAAACAATGCACGTCCTCTCTCCAATAGCAAACCTTTTTCAAGAATTTCTAATAATTTTCTAGTTGAAAGTTGATAAAATTCATCATCAGGTAAAAGACTGTTTTCTTTTATCTTCATTGGTATTTTCTTCCCAACTCAAAATCTTGCTGACTAATAGCAAAGTATAAAATAAGCCAAGAAAAAAGAACTCGTTGCGAATCATGCGGCAACGCGGAGTCTTCGGGGCGGGCTAATTGGACTGGTCAGCCCAAAGATGATCACTCTGCCCGTCCCGAAGACCGCATGAGTCGAGCGACAGCGGCAACGAGTTCGTCGGCGCAACACGACTCACCGACTAAAACCCCTAGAGCGTTGTTTCTGCTTAAGCATTTCTTGCTGCTGCTGCTGTTCAATAAGAATTTCATTCCAAGTTCGCCCACTAGGTGCAATTCTTTTTCTTTTGATCAAACCTCACCTTAAAATTATCTTCAGTACACTGTTGTCTGCCTAGACACAATAAGAATACTTGATACAAAAATGAGTATTGCGGGTAGCAATAGGGAGTATTTGTGCGGAGAATTTCTGTTTTGCTTCCAACTGACGCTCACACCTTTTGGATCAAAAATGAGTATTTGCGCGTCATCTAAAGCCAAATTATTGCTATTAATCAACTCTTGAGCAAAACTCTACTTTTTCATATTACTCTATACTACTTTTGTAACCAAAAAGCTGCACTCCACTTGTGAGCTACACCCTAGCTGTGCTGCAAACATCACTTATTACATAGGGGTTATGTTGATTATAAGTATTGAAATAGTAGTTCTAAATACCTTGCTCAAGTGGTAGCTGTTGGGTAGCTCAACTGGTGACACACAGCTACCAGTTGAGTAGTAAAAAAGCGAGTTGTTGAAAATTTGATGATTCCCCAACTGGTAGCTATAGAGTAGCCCTACAGCTACCAGTTGAGCATAAGACATTTAGAGAAATTTTCGGGCGTAATGCTTACTGAATATGACTTACAGCAAATTTTGAACGCCTGTTTAATTCTCAATAACTTCAAAATTATTGAGAATGAATAATACACTGGTGTTGCACTTGTACTTCAATAATTCTTTCATTAACTTAAGCCAGCCCACTTAACATCCGATTTTTTTTCTTCATACCTGAATAGAAATTGTTCCTTTTACAATCTCCACGCTTGTCAATAGAGATGAAACTTGTTTTAAGTAGTGAAATTGTCTGATTAATCACAGTTACAAATAGCAGACATTTTGCACCTAAAACCCCGATTCCTGTGCAAAATGTCTGCTATTTTGCACAGCTTATACACGCTTATAACTGTTATAGCTGTCAGGAAACTTTGATTATTCACTACAAAATGTCTGCTATTTAGAACATCGCTTTAACCAAAAAATTGGTATCTAATACATACACCAATTAGCTTTTAGCCATTTTTATCAAACTGGCTCATTCTCAATAACTCTAAAATTATTGAGAATATATAATACGTTTATGTTGCAAATGTACTTCAAAAATCCCACTCAAACGATCAACTTCTTCAGTAAGTGAATCTGAAATTTCCACTGTGAGTTCAGGAGTCATTGTATATATTGAGCGTTAACTGAAACAGAAACTCGTCTAACGCAACAACTACACTAAACACTTATAAAGCCGTGGACTTAGTGTAGTTTAACCGTAGTAAATCAGTCTCATCTGAGACTAATATTTTTGGCCGTCCAAAAGGACAAAAACAGTGCTTTCTTGTCCTTTTGGCCGTCCAGTGAGCGCCAACCTTACTCATTTGTCATGCTCTGCTGACAAATGCCCACCTGTCAACGGACGGCCAAAAGGACAAAAATGACCAGTTCTTGTCCTTTTGGCCGTCCAGTGTTTTTGAAGAAAATCTTCTGTAACTTATATCCAGTCTAAATTACAGCCACTTTGAGGCGCTATTTTTATTGTCAATAAGCTGGGGTCTTATTGACAATGCGTAATCATGATATGTTGCAATTGTGTTTCAAAAATTCTTTCTTGAACTTAACCAACAAGTCAGGTGTACGCTCTGCGTGGCTCACAAGCTAAAACCACGATCCTGCTGTCTTTTCTTTTGTTGCTCCTCCAACAGGAGAGCTTCTAATTCCTGACTCCAATCAGGAGTAAAAGTTGTCACTTTTTTACTGTGAGGCAACAATTCTAATACTGCACTAGCAGTAGAATTTCCTTGTGAATCATTATTAAACATCAGGAAAACTTTATCAGTATCTTTGAGAAATTCCATAGGTAGGTTATTCGGGTCATCAGCTACCATAAACATCGTTCTAGTTGGCGGTAGCCCTTGCCATTTGTGCATCAGGAAA
>NZ_JAYGHE010000118.1:3283-13395 GCF_034931145.1 Nostoc sp. UHCC 0252
CTGCTCAACTGGGAGTGGTTTAACAGGTTTGAGCAGCAATTCATGAATAGGTTCATCATCACGTTCTGGTTGGTAGTCAACAGCAAGATGTTTTTGCAAACCGGGGAAGGTATAAGCTGCACCTAACTGTGTGCCACTGAAAGCTTGCCCATCTTTCTCATAAGAAATGCCTTTAGACTTACCATTTCTAGTGAATCCTGTTCTTACGCTAATGCCAGCTTGCTGCAACCGCATGATCAGCATTGGCATTTGGGGATTATCAACTCCGGCTCTGTCAATTGTCTGCTGAACTGACTCTTTGATGATGCGTTGTGGAGGGGAGTCACGTTGTCCCTGTTCAAATTCTTCTTGCTCTCGCCTTATGCGTCTAATTTGTCCGGTGCTGGGTGTGCGATTCAGTTTCTCTCTACTGCCCTGGACTTGCACTAACTCATAATCATGTTCAATTTGTCGCAGAACTTTTTCAGAGCGAACATAATCCCAGGAATCATGCACTAAAAGTCCAGTATCCATCCTAATTCTGCTGGCTGCAATGTGGATGTGGTCGTCATCGGTGTTATGGTGGCGAAAGATAACAAACTGATTGGCATCAAAACCCATCTCCTTCATGTAGCGATCGCCAATCTCACTCCACTTATCATCATCTAATTTATCACCCTTGGCGGCGGATAATGAGACATGATAAACAACTCGGTCTGCATCAGAATTCAGTTGTCGAGATAGCTTAAACTCCCGCGCCAATTCTCGTGCATTTCTTCCACTCATGTTACCGCCGATTAGTTTAGCGTCTGAGCTTGACTCTAAATAATCTAACAGACTGCGAAAACCTCTACCCTTCGTCTGCTTCCCAATCATCTTCTTCGTCCTCCTCGTCCCAGTCAGTTTCTTCCGTGTCAGCTTGTGCAATGTCTCGTCTGCACTGGTGCAACACTTCTAAAAGTTCTTGTAAAAGTTGCGGGTTAGCTGGTGGAGTGCGCCCCCTGAGTATCGCTGTGTTTGTGACTTTGACGAGTTGGTTTAAGTTGTTGCCAATTTGTCCTAATTCCCAATATGTTTGTAGGCTAATTTTACTTAGTCGTTTGGGCAGTGGTCGCAGCAATCCATTACGCCTCATCAATTCACTCGCTGACATTCCCGCATCAACTGATTTTATCCGCAGCAGATCCAATTCAATATCACTCAATCTCATTGAAAAGAGATGCTTTCTTACGAGCTTTTTTGACTGCTTGCGATTAGCCATAATCAAGAATTTGGGAGCAACACAAGGGGGGTTTTTTAAGGGGGCAACTCCCCCTTGAACCAGCCGCCGTCCGAGCGCAGCGAGGTAAAGCGTTAGCTTTAAGGCATGGCTGGCTTCAAGCCCAAATACGGGGGTGGGGGAGGTGTCGAGTGCTACGTGTGTACGGGGGGCACAGCAGGGGGCTGAAGGCAGGAGTATAAAGGCGTA
Organism: Nostoc sp. UHCC 0252; assembly: GCF_034931145.1. Taxonomy (NCBI): domain Bacteria; kingdom Bacillati; phylum Cyanobacteriota; class Cyanophyceae; order Nostocales; family Nostocaceae; genus Nostoc; species Nostoc sp. UHCC 0252. The sequence goes on from NZ_JAYGHE010000118.1 coordinate 4,731, forward strand.
GCCGTGCTGCTGATCATCCTACAACTTACAGGGGAGGATAGCAACGGCGTAGCCGGAATAGTAAAAAATAAAGTAGTCGGTAAATTATGGTTCGGCGTAGCCACAACACAAGAGGTAAAAACGGCGTAGCTGCTATATGAAAATTCTCTGATTCAGCGAAGCTGCCACACAATATAATAGTCCGGCGTAGCCACAATACTAAAAAATAATTCAGCGTAGCTGTTTTAAGTAAAAGTCTAGATTCAGCGTAGCTGTAATAGTCAGATTTTTTAGCATTAGCTTGAATAAGAATACCAGCGAAGCTGCCACACTAAAAACTAGAAGGCGTAGCCGTAATACGAAAAGGTAATTCGGCGTAGCCGCAATAGCCGATTTTTGTAGGATTTTGAAACCAAATTGATACAAATTATTTTAAATAGTCGATAATTATCAGTTAATCGGTATTCATGAGATAAGCATGAGTGAACATCAGAATTCAGAAGTGATTACGAAAGAGAAGATTGATAAGGCCATCAATCTGCTGAAAGAACAGAAGCCGAAAGAGCGAGAGGATGTATCGGACAGAGACGCAGTTCAGAAAATGAGACGGTACATTGAGAAGCTGACCTCTGATAAGTACGGCTACACTTACGACGAAGTTTCAGAAATGCTGAAGGGTCTGGGTATTAATTTGGCTGGCAGCAGAATCAAATATTTAATCGGTGAGTTGAAGAAAAGCAGCCGTCGCCGTCCAAAGGCAGAGCCAAGCGAAAACAGAAATTCATTATCAAATCCAGTTACTGAAAATCAGCCGACAGTTCAAACCAGTAGTGAGGCTAATAAATCACCTATCAAGAGTACAAATTAGCTATTTGTACGTAGCTTTACTGATGATTAGATGAAGATTCCCTAATAAATTTAAATAATACAGATAAGTATTAGAGGTTCTATTAAGTATGTCAAATAAACCAGGGCTAGCAGAAGATGAAACCAATAGAGCGAGAGAAATATTGAAAAAAGCAGGACATCAAGGTATATCTACCTCAATAATGAATTCTGAAATAGAACTGTATAGTAAGGTTTTAAAAGCAGAAGAAAAAATGCTTGAAGAAGTACGTAACATTTACAAAGAATTAGAAGAATACGCCGAATGGAAAAGACAAGACTTAAAAGAAGATAAAGAAATAGCCAGAAGGATACGTAGAAGTATGGGACTTGAAGACTAACCCCTACTCATCCCTCTTTCATAAGCAAAAATACTCCGAAATCCTTTAGCCCTACTTCATCAATCAGCGTCGGGAAGTATTCACGGGCAAACCACCTTTCCTCATCACTCAAGTCTGTAAGATTTTTATTACTACTGCTATGAAGACTATCTAATAGTAGGAGTAATAATTTTTTAAACCTAGCCCAACCCCCCCAACGCTTGGTAAATTGGCTCACCCATCCTTGGCTAGTGTTTATAATTTTGGCGATCGCCGTTTGGCCAATTTTCTGCTGTGACTGCCAAAGCTGGGTGAAGGCTTTGACGATGGCGTGGCCAGTCTGCTGATCTCGGCTACCAGCTTCAATGCAGAAATCGCAGGCATCAACAACCTCTAATTTCACGCCTGGCAGTTCCGTTAAAAGGAAACTGAGGTCATAGTCAGCGCAGAAGTAGAATGTTAGCTCCACATTGGAGCGACGATGAGCGCGTAATCGTCCAATCTGGCGGAAATAGAAGGTTCGTGTCACCAGGCGCAGTCTGATAATGAACTTTTCATTTTGGCTAGAGTGAATGCACAAAACTATTGAGAAATTAGCCACGCTCGAACCAGCACTGCTTTTGAATATGGCAATGCAAATATGAGAGCAACAATTTATCAGGTCTATTTCAGTCCCTATTTACTGGTGTAAGTTCGGTGAACGGCAATAAAACGACTGTATTGTTGGTTAAGTTCTGACATCTGGCTCTACTGTCTAATGTTTTGCTCTGTACTAAGAACTGGTCATCATCTCCCGTGACGGTACATACAAGTCCAATCAATGTTTCAATAAGGGATTTCGGGTGATGTTGATTTGGATCTCCTAGATTATTTTGAGTATTAAAAGACATAGATGATCCATCAGACTCACCAAGATTTTGAAGCCTTTCGCGTCGTGCAGCACGTTTAGCTAATATGGACATCAGGTTAGACCAGATTTGTGCATCAAGTCGGTAGACTTTAATTTTTTGCCTCTCAAAGCCCGGCTCAAACCTCGACCAGCGAAAAGCCGCTTTGATTCCCAACTGCGATAACATCTGATGCACAACCTGAACATCACTCATTTTGTCGCTAATGGTGAGTTTGAGATGGTGGAATATTTCTGAGGCATAGAGACGAATCTTGTCGGCGTAGGGTTTGAGGTCAGCCTTAGTCCATTCTTTGTTTGGATCTAAAAAGTCGTTTAATCCAAATGCTTCTCGCATAGAGCGCCGCAGTGCTGTACCGGAAATATCCCACGGGCAAATAGCTTGATTCCAATTAGCTTGTTTCTCTAATGATTTGGCTGTTCTGTCAACTCCTAATTCGGGATAAAGTTGCGCTTCTAAGTTGAGCAGTTCCCCGCGTCGTCGGCCTTCTTTGTCCCAAAGTACAACTTCTAAAGTTAGCTCGTCTACGCAGTAGAAATCTTTCAGGTAATATTTTCTAATTGCTAGTGCGTCTTCTGGTGAAACTGCTTCTTGGGATTCCAAGAGGGCAATTTCTGGGTAAGTTAAATCGGCGGCGGCTACTATGTCTTTGGCTTCAATTTGTTTGATTTCGTCTTTGGCTGACTTTAATAATAGTTTGACAGCTTTATCCGATTCTCGATTATCAATTGTAATCTGATGTCCTTCGTGTCTTAGTCGAATTAGCAGTGCATCAGAGAGATTTATCATCGAATAATTCTGCTCGGCACTAATTCGGGCATACAAATTAACATGGGGGTTTGATTGCCAATCGAAATTAGCAATACCTTCAACAATATCTGGTCTAAGGTTGGAACGGACTAAGCTAACAGTGGCATCTGTTCTCTGTTGTAATTGGGCTTTAATTTCTAGATAATTACTGGAGCGAGAAACTTTACAGTAATTTGTCCCACGTTTGGCACACCAAACTATGCGATCTACGTTGTCTCGCACGCGAATTAAGGATTGGGACATATCAGCGTCGGTGGATGATGCCCCGGTGAAAATTCCATAGACTTTCTCGACTTTATCTGGAATTTCTATGCTGACTCCGGTGGCGACTGTGGGAGAACAAATAATTACGTCATATAACCCTGAAGCTAATACTGCATCGGGATTTTTCAAAAACCTTTTTTCGTCTGGATTGCCACTGGTTTCTGAGTTAACCAGCAGGATTCTAATACCAGGAATTTCTTTTTGTAGCAGTCGGGCTGTTGTCTTGCTGGTGGCTTTGCTATCTGTGGTGACGTATAGCGCCTTACCTTGCTCGATGTTCCGTGCATTTTGGATTAACTCGTTTATAACAGCTGATTTATCTTTGGCTTGAATAAATGTGACGTGGTAGGGTTTGGGTTGATAGTCGTTATAAATTAAGTAGATTGGAGCCGGATCTGCTTTCAGTTCCCAGAGGTAATTTAGGGTTGGGTTGTTTAAATCAGCGTCAGCAACAATTATCCTCCGGGCGACTCTAATTAATTCTGCAAATCTCGCTAGTAATGCGGGACGCTTCCCGTCTTTATCGCAAGTACTAGAAGTTAATAAGTGACGAACAACTTGGACAATTTCATCAATCATTAAGTCACAGCCAGCAAATTTTTTCGGGTCGATGGCTAGGAGTGAATCAACACAGAAACCAATTCGGAAGCTGTAAGCTGATCCTTTGATAAAATTGCCGTTGACTTTATCTAAGTCGCCTCGGTAATCTAAATCTGCCCTGGCACATAAATTCTGTATGAGCGCAATTCTGTGACTCGGTGCTAATAACTTCGGAGAATGCGCTGTTGTTTTGGCCATAAACTTAGTTTTACCAGTGCCTTTACCTGAGTTGATGCCAATAATTCCTGACTCAGGTAAGTCTTTGATCTCTAAGGTGGATAAGTCGGCTGTGGTCAGTTTTAATGAGGGTTCGTAAGTTAGCCGATTTTCTAAGCGTTGCCACAACTGCCAATGTGCTACTGAAAGGGCTTGGTCTAAGGCTGTAGACCAAGCAGCCGCGCCAGCATTTACTATCAGGTCATCAACGCCTTTACACAGTCCTTTTTGACCGTCCCAGATGGCGATATCAACTATTGAACCGGCGGCAGTCAGTAATCGGCTAAAGCGGAAAGTCGCGGCGTTAACCCGTCTCTGGGTTAGAGTATTGGTGTCTTGGTCAAAGGCGAGGGTAAATTTTCTCCCCTTAACAGCAAATCGTGCTATATCTGAGATTAGATAGGGCTTAACAGGGTTGCCTAATAAATCCTTGCTGCGGTAGCCGCCGTTAATTCCGTAAAGGGCAATGGCTACATACCCCTGTGACAACAGGCATAAGGATTTTTTACCGCCTTCTGTAATGATGATTGGGATTTCTGGGTGGAGTTCAAGCCAGTCCCAGAAACTTTCGCCAGGAGGGGGGACTTCTACACCGTAGCGGTTGGCTATTAAGCGTCTATTTTCTCGGTTGACGGTGGGGAGATAAGCCCGTGAGCCGTTGCCAACTGGGGTTTCGTATTTTTGCTCTTTGTCTTTTTGAGCGTCAGTCCTCGGTTGACTGAGTTTGCCTTGCCAGGGGCTACCGTCTTCATTAAAAAATATTGCGGCGTGGAGTGTGGGTTTGGCTTGATGCCCAAATCTGGTATATTTCCAGTTCAGTGCATCGTGGATTGGGGTTGAGACATCCCCCCCAGCACTAATTTCTATGTCGGAGACGATGCGGATGTTATCAGTGTACAGAGAAATTGCGATCGCAGAGCCGGTAAGAAATTCTCGCTCAATTCGGCTGGCAAACTCACTTAAGCTTTCTACTGGCAGTAGGTTTAGAGCAGATGGTAGAACACTGGATAGATTTTTCAATTTCTTTCTCCTGGCAAGGGTTACAGTGCCCTCGCCAAGAAAAGACTGATGTTCAACTTTTATCTACAGAACAGTTGGCGTAACTTGTGCGGTAGAGGGAAAAGAATCAAGTAGTTTGGGTAAAGCCTTCAAATAAGTTCTTTTTTCCCTTTTAATCTGTTGGAAGTAAGGCTTATAATCAATAAAAGGCTCCACTTGATTCTTACTCCAGTGGGGGTTTTACATTCTGTCTTTTCTGGCGGGGTGGACGCGTGGTAGGTGGTTCTAAGCACCGAAGCCACAAATTACAACAACCGAAATCAAATGAAGAATTTGAGCCTAAGTCTGTGAGTTCGTACCTCGCAGACTTTTTGGCTTATTAGCTCAATTTCTTAACGATTTAAAACCATAAATAGAACTTAGTTGGTTGGGGTTGAGATGTTGTTTGCTTGTCAGCATATCATTGAGTAACATTAGGCACATATTGTCATTTGGCTAACAGTCAGTAAAAAGTCAGAAATCCGTATATAGATACCAATTAATAAATCCATCAAATCTTACTAGTTTGGCTATAGCTTGAGTGATAGGTTAGTTTCCCCTTTGCGATCGCGTCTTTACTCATTTGTCTTAAGCCAATCCTTGAGTAATGTGTTTACTATTTCACCCATAGGCTTACCTTGCTTAGTACAGGCCACTTTAAATTTCAGTTTCACATCCTTGTCCACATAGACACTTAGCTCAGTCATTCCCTCTGGAATTTTCTTAGACATTTTCTCTCTTTGCGCGATATCTAGTATTCTCGCATCACCTCCGGCATCTTCGTCTACCACGTATTGCGCGATTGCGCGATATACGTTATGATAACAGACAAGACAGAGAAACAACAACAGCCGTTAACCAATTCGTGTCTGCCGAGTAAGGAAAAACCTTATAAATCAATCCTTTTAGCGTGTGGACACTCCAAAGCTACCGTTAGTTGTCAATACTTGTTGATTACTTGTCAGCATTTGTTATTGACTATCAATTACTGTTTGACCATTAATCAATAAATGAAGCATGAAAACATCAAATCCCTCACGGGGACTTGATTTAGATTCCCCTGGTCTGTTTTGCTCAAGTTATGTTACGAAATCTGAACTAGCAAAAATTCTTAACGTTGCTCGTTCAACTTTGGTCAGTTGGGACGGTATAGCTCTTTACCGCATAGATGGCTATCGGCAAGCCTACCCAGTAAAAACTGATGGCAGTACGGATCGCTCTTGTCCGTTATCCCCGTACCAAAGCTGGGTTCTGTCCCGCATTGGACGAGTGATGGCTAATCTGCGTTCTGTCGAACGGGTAAAGAACTACATCAAAAAGTATCCCCAGGAATTCAGTCAAGCCAAGTTTCAAGCACAGTTCGCCCAAGTAATTCAAAGAGGTACAGCTGCATGAGTCCTAATTCCACCAAAACCAATAAGCCAGAAATGATTTCTATTAAAGAATCTGCCGAACGTTTGGGAGTTGCTGAAGAGATTATCAGATTCAGTCTTCAAGAAGCTTACCCCGATGATTTTGATAGCCTCAAGGAAATAACTTTGGCAGAATTTGAAACCCTAGCCAACACATTCAAGCAGAAGGCCCTTGAACTTAATACGGGGGAAGTAACCGCGATCGCTCCTTCTAGCGATAGTCCTTTACCAATAGAACAACAGCAACAGATTATTGATGGTACTGTCAATGCCCTTCAGGAATTTGCTGGTAATTACGTGCTGACCATTGAGAAAATCGCTTCGACTCTGGCTTATTTAAGTGGTCAAGCAGTCGTAGACAACTTTGTAGAAATTCATTCCAACACTGTCAGAGATGGCTTAGAAAGCTATTTAGACCAGTTTGCAGCCGAGTTTGTGACTGCTGCTCATTCTATCAAAGGGGTGAACGCCAAAGATTTTTTGTCCCAACGGGGAATAACCCAGAAACAGCGAACTGCTCAAAAGTCATTGCAAGAGATTCTGAACCTAGCAGCAAACCCTTAGATATTGCTTCAAAGATGGCATTATCCGATGCCAGATTTCTATTTCTCTTGCACTTCATTTCAAAGGAAAGAAAAATGCACTTACTGACTGAAGTTTGTTTTTATTCTGGTGTGGCTACCCTCTCGCTAATTGGTGGTGTAGCTGCTTGTATATCGCCTTTAGGAGTTGGGTTATTTACTGTGGGCTTAGTAATGTATGTCAACCAAAACAAACAATAATAGGCAAAAGTTAGAGTCTGATTATCAGTGGCTTGCTTTCAAAATCCGCCCAGTTGTTCTAATAGCTTGCATCACAATTCCTAGTTTCTTTGGAGCTTATATTTATGCAGCAAATTTTGACTGTCGAGCAAATTTTAGCAATGCTCAAAGGGAAAGAAGAGAGTTTGAGGATGTTGAGGGCAACGCCAGAGTACATGAAATTGGAGGCATCAGAGCGATTCACTACGTCAAATGACCTCCGGCTCGGTGACGCGATTCAAGCACTCTTCGAGGTTCATGAAGCCATCCTAAATATCGAGTTATATTCCCAAGCTGAGGGACAAACTTATGCTTTCAACGACAGCCTTACAGCGTAATCATTTGTACCAATTCCGTGGTCAACAATTGCGCTACAGCCATCGGTCTAATTCTCGAATCAATGCACCTTTCATTTTTAACGACTCTAAGGGCAAGCGCAAGGAACTAAGCCAAAACCAAGTGCAGAGGGAGGTTTTTGAACTTGTTGAGTTTTGTGAAAACTGATAATGAAGCGATTGCCTCCACCGACCAAAGTAAGTGCAATCGCCTCATCCGAAAGTGCATCAAGTACACATCGTTACAAGGATTTTAGCAGCATGGCACTCGATTACAAAAATCCCAATGATTGGGGACGCTCACCTCTAACTGACCGCGCTTTGAGATTAGAGCAATTTAAAGCAGAAAATCCTGAACAGTGGGCAGCAAGGATTGAGGCAGATATTCAGGCACTTGACACACCAATATTCGAGAGTGAAGATTACCCACCTTTCACAGGAACGGAATTCTTAGCAACTCATTCAACCATTGATGACCATCCATACTCTGCTGCATTTGGTCAATTCTTGGGCAACGGCATTGACCCTGACATTGCAAATATCTTGGCATTTGGCGAGAACCGATTTGATTTAATATCTGATGATTTTGACGACCCCATAAGGCAACTGGCAACGAGAATTTATAGCCGATTTGAAGAGATGGGTTACTGGGATGAAGTACCAGAATCTGACGAAGATATCAACTACGACTTAATACCTTATTAGGAGAATAACGCAATGGATTTTGCAATACGTAATCCGGTAGTTGGTCATAGTTCGCATATTGATGAAAAAGCACAAGCATGGGGAGGATTTGAGTCTGATATTCTGGGCTATCTCTCCGATATAAATAAGCTCGAACAGTTTGCGGATTATGCGAATAATGCCCAAGAATTATCTGACCGATTAGAACCATTTCTGGACAATGCCAAGGTCGTCTTTGAGGCGATGGAGAAGCTGACCAAAGGACAAGTAACCTGGGTCGAACTTCGTAAACAATACGGCTCTCATGTTGCGGGTGCAATTGGTAAAATCCGTAAACTTAACTCCGAGTTTGATTCGGAGATGAGTAAGATAGATGCCCAAGATAGAGCCGACTTGCTGCGAATTGACCAAAAA
>NZ_JAYGHE010000119.1:0-13042 GCF_034931145.1 Nostoc sp. UHCC 0252
GAGGAACAAATCGGCAATGTCCAAGGCAAGGCGACGACGTTGTGGTGGTTAGGGCATATAGCAGAACAACAGGGCAATTACAATCAAGCACTAGATTATTTGCAACCAGCCTTGGAGATATTGCAGCGTATCCAATCTCCTGATGCTGAGAGATTAGGGCAAGTGGTGGCGAGAGTGCAAGATTTAATTCGTAATTCGTAATTCGTAAGCGATCATCGCCTATTTCGCGTTAAGTTGATTTATCCACGAGTCTTTGAACTCCATTAATGAGGCTTTGATACTCATTAAAGAGGTTCTGAACTCCATTAATGAGTCTTTGAGCTTCATTAAAGAGGCTTTGAACTCCATTAATGAGTCTTTGATACTCATTAAAGAGGTTCTGAACTCCATTAATGAGCCTTTGAGCTTCATTAAAGAGGTTCTGAGCTCCATTAATGAGTCTTTGAGCTTCATTAAAGAGGCTTTGAACTCCATTAATGAGTCTTTGATACTCGTTCAGCAGTTTTTTAGACTTGTGGCTTGGTTGTCTGAGAGTGCGATCGCCATAATTTACCCCAAGCACACCCTTCTGAGACGTTCTGCTAGCATTTCCAAGATTTTCTATGCCTTCACGGAACCCGCAAACATACTTAACTAGTAAACGTAATATTCTGAGAAAAAGGCTCATTTAGATGAGCCTTTTAAGTAACCACGCAAAATTAATTACAGTCATTGCGAGCGAAGCAAAGCAATCCCAGCCCTTGCGATTGCTTCATTTCGCTTCTTTACGAGACGCTACCGCGATCGCTGCATTCGCAATGACATTGTGTGATTAATTTTGTTTATCTACTTAACAGACAAAGGAGATATTAGCCCAAATCGAAAAGCAAGATTTCGCCGCCGATGTTGGTGCTAATTTCTAGCTGTTCTTCGCCGTTGATTTGTACACCATCGCCGGCTCTGAGTTCTTCACCATTTAAGTTAACTATGCCTTGCGCTATTTGTAACCAGGCATAACGGCCAGGTTTGACTTGATAATTAACAACATCACCTGACTCTAAAACAGATGTGTATAACTCAACATCTTGGTGAATTGTTACAGCACCATCGCGCCCATCTTTAGAGGCAATTAAGCGTAATTTGCCGCGCTTTTCTTCCAGAGGAAAAGCTTTTTGTTCATATCTTGGCGTTATTCCTTCTCTATCGGGAAGAATCCAGATTTGCAGTAAGTGTAGTGGTTCAGTTGGTGAAGGATTAAATTCGCTGTGGCTGATTCCAGTTCCAGCGCTCATAATTTGGGCATCACCAGGGCGAATTACCGAACCAGTACCCAAGCTGTCTTTATGCTCTACAGCACCTTCTAAGACATAAGTGAGGATTTCCATGTCACGATGGCTGTGGGTAGGGAATCCTGCACCGGGGGCAACGCGATCGTCGTTAATCACGCGCAGAGAGCGAAACCCCATGCGGTTCGGATCGTAAAAACTACCGAAAGAAAATGTGTGATAACTATCGAGCCAGCCAATTTTAGCGTGACCACGGGCATTGCGATCGTGAATTAAATGGGTAACTGTATTTTGAGACATAAATTCACCTCTTTGTTAATGAGTATTTATTTAGGAGCCACTCAATTTTAGATTTATCCTTCAATCTAACAATCTAAAATTGGCAGAGTTTGGAATCAAAATGGAACTAGCATATCTTTTTAGTAACCTATTGAAGAAGAATTCAGAAGTCAGAATTCAGGAGTCAGAATTAAGACGCGACGCTCGTTTCTCGCTATCGCTGCGCTATCCACCAGCGATGCACTGAGCTATTCATTGTGTCGCACAAAATTCATTCTGTTAGCGGATAGCTAAGGTTTAGCCCATTCTGGCTCCTGACTCCTGAATTCTGTTTTGATAACTTCTTCAAGTTGAAGTATTAATTTTCATAGATCACTTGTCAAAGATATTTTTGAATTTCTTGACCTACTTTTGAACTATTTCAATAGTAAAGTATATACATATAAATGAAAAGTACGCACTTAAAAGTGACGTACTTACCAAAAAGATACTACTAGATTTTAAGAAAGACTACTTTTCAAGAGAAGTGCTTATTTTACACCAGCAGGGATCTTTTGAGTTTTTGTAGTAGCCGCTTTACCATTCTCTTGCTTAATTTCTGCGATTTGCAGATGAGCTTCTAAGAACCAGAGGCGTTTGTCAATAGTGCGAGAAATTTCGGTGTAAAGATCGGCGGTATCTAGATCGTCTAAGTCATCAGTTTTAGCGATCGCATCTCTAAGATGTTTGGCATAGAAACCATAACGATCCGCTAAGGCTGTCACATGGTCTTTACCATCCAAAATATCTAAGGGATACTCTGGCAGAATTGAATTACTAGCTGCGGCGCGGGCTGTTCCGAAAGCGTATCCGCCCAAAGCTGTAATACGTTCAGCTACCATATCGACGTATCCTTCCAATTCCCCAGCCAGTTCATCAAATAATAAGTGTAACTGGTAAAAGTCAGTACCTTTAACATTCCAGTGCGCTTGCTTTGCTTGGGTTTTCAAATCCGAAGTAGCCGCTAAGGTTTGGTTAAGAAGTACCACGATTTGCACTCGCGCTTCGGCGGGAATGTCAATGCGGGTAGGGTACAAACGTGATGTAATGCTGTTGTCGGTCATGAGTCTACGTTGTTAATGCCTTTTAAATCTAACTTTACAGATATTAGTTGGTTGTGCGAAACTCTCTGACGATGGATTGTATTAACGGCTGAATGTGTTACTGTATATGCCTTATACAATTTTAGATTTTAAATTTTGGATTGAGCCTTTTTACTCAGAAAAGGTTAAATGACAAATAATATTAAATACGATGAGTTTTCTATGGTATTACTTGTTGCTGAAGTTGCTAGTAGTAATTGGCAAGATGATTATGCAATAGGACTTACGCACACCCTACGAATTCTTGGCGTTCTTGGCGTTCTTGGCGGTTCGATAAACTAAGCTTTTCGGCAATTTTTGCGTAAGTCCTATATGCAAAGAAAGTTGAAGAATACGCTTTTCTTAACATCCCAGAATATTGGATTGTAGGCTTTCGGGGGTTGGGTGGCTTGCAATTTATCGGTAATCCCAAACAACCCACCTTCACTGCGACGGGCTGCGCCTACGCCAAATTCCGAAAAAACAGCATAATTTGTTAACACCCTTGCTCCCAGACATAACGAAGGTGATACACTACATCCATGCTAGGGGTGCCTACATAACCAGGCTGAGATCACACCCTTAACACCTGAGTCTGGGTAATACCAGCGGAGGGAAGCTGTTTATTGAGGAATGACAATATGCGGACAGAATGGGTTGCTAAACGACGTGGGCAAAGTAATGTATCTCAAATGCACTACGCTCGCCAAGGTGTTATCACCGAAGAAATGCACTACGTCGCCCAACGAGAAAATCTCCCTGCCGATCTCATTCGTGATGAAGTAGCGCGGGGACGAATGATTATCCCGGCTAATATTAATCACACTAATTTAGAGCCGATGGCTATTGGCATCGCCTCTAAATGTAAGGTAAATGCTAATATCGGCGCTTCCCCCAACTCTTCTAATCTTCAGGAAGAAGTTGATAAGCTGAATCTGGCGGTGAAGTACGGTGCTGATACCGTCATGGATTTATCCACAGGCGGCGGTAATTTGGATGAAATTCGTACCGCAATCATCAAAGCTTCCCCTGTTCCCATTGGTACGGTGCCGGTTTACCAAGCTTTAGAAAGTGTCCACGGCACAATCGAAAACCTGACTGCTGATGATTTTCTCCATATCATCGAAAAGCACGCCCAGCAAGGAGTAGATTATCAAACTATCCACGCTGGGATTTTAATTGAGCATTTGCCTTTGGTGAGAAACCGTATCACAGGTATTGTCTCTCGCGGCGGCGGTATTTTGGCGCGGTGGATGCTGCATCACCATAAACAAAACCCACTTTATACTCATTTCCAAGATATTATTGAGATTTTCAAAAGATATGATGTCTCCTTCAGTTTGGGAGATTCCCTGCGTCCTGGCTGCACCCATGATGCCTCAGATGAAGCACAATTAGCTGAATTGAAAACCCTCGGACAGCTAACTCGCAAGGCCTGGGAAGATGATGTACAGGTGATGGTGGAAGGGCCTGGACACGTCCCAATGGATCAAATTGAATTCAATGTCCGTAAGCAAATGGAAGAGTGTTCTGAAGCACCTTTCTATGTTTTAGGCCCATTGGTGACAGATATTGCTCCCGGTTATGACCACATCACTTCAGCTATTGGAGCAGCAATGGCTGGATGGTACGGTACTGCAATGCTGTGTTATGTAACACCTAAAGAACATTTGGGTTTACCAAATGCTGAAGATGTTAGAAATGGGTTAATTGCTTATAAAATAGCGGCTCATGCGGCTGATATTGCTAGACATCGCCCTGGTGCAAGAGATAGAGACGATGAACTTTCTAAGGCGCGTTACAACTTTGATTGGAACCGTCAGTTTGAATTATCACTCGATCCAGAAAGAGCTAAGGAATATCACGACGAAACTTTACCAGCAGATATCTATAAAACTGCTGAGTTTTGTTCGATGTGTGGGCCTAAGTTCTGCCCAATGCAAACTAAGGTTGACGCTGATGCACTGACGGAATTAGAGAAGTTCTTGGCAAAAGAGCCTGTGACTCAAAGTTAATTGACGCAAAGATGCAAACAGAACTACTTTAATAGTTTAGTAGTTTTGTCGGGTGCGTTACATTATGCAGTAACGCACCTCTAACTGCTTTGCCGCCTATTTATTAAGAGTTGCTAAGGATGCCAGAAGCAATGGTGGAACAGACACAAAAGCTAGGACAGATCGTTATCCTGAATGGTACTCCGCGATCGGGGAAATCGAGTATTGTGGCAGTTATTCAGGAAACGTTTGATGGCGTATGGATGAACTTGGGTGTCGATAGGTTTATGCAAATGACTCCTGCACGATACCTACCTGGGATCGGTCTACGGCCAGGGGGAGAACGCCAAGACCTCGAACCCCTCGTTCCTATTCTGTACAGTGCGATGTATGAATCCATTGCCGCCCACAGCCGCTTAGGACTGAATGTCGTGGTTGATGTCGCACACCATGACGCATACGCAATTAAGCGCGGCATCCTGACCGATAGTGCCCGACGTTTAAACGGATTGCCCGTTTTGTTCGTAGGCGTTCGCTGCCCCATCGAGATAATTATGGAAAGACGACAAAACACTGGGTGGAACGTAGTAAGTGCAGCTGACTCCCCCGTGCCATCTCCGGTTCAGTTATGGCAACGTGAAGTCCACATCCCTGGCATCTACGATCTTGAAGTCGATACTTCGTTGTTAAGTCCAGGTGCGTGTGCCGAGTTGATACGCCGACACCTCGCAAATACTCCAGTACCATCGGCATTTCAACGGCTCGCTGCACTGTCTCCCAACTAAGGTTGGGTTTTGCTGTCGCTCTACCCAGCCTACAATTATCCTTAAGCCAAGCATATTGGCTTATAATCCAATTTCAATGGTAAAACTGCGAATCTTTCCGGTATCTGTGGTAGCTTTATCTGCAACTTCCAGAGTCCAGGTTCCTTGGGGACTTTTACCTTTAAAAGCAGCAAGTTTTGGGGTGTTTACCTCGTCATAAGTTGTTTTGATATTATCTGTAGCTCCGCCCTGGCGATCGTGCAGAATGATGGGAAGTATGCCTATTTGCACTGGGGGAAGGAGAGTAACTACAAGATCACCAATATAAGTATGCTCAATGTCTACATTAACTTTGATGGATTTCATTAGGCTGGTATTAGCGATCGCCAACGATAATGTTGATACTTGCAAATCATTAATTGGGATATCTTGTACTGCCTGGAATCTGCTGATGGGTGATGTTTGCGCTGGCTTGGCCAATTCTACAGCTTTAAGAGCATTCATTCGACCATAACCGTAGAAAGGACTACGACCATTGGCATCATATTTACCTCCAGCTTGATCGATGCGATCGCAAGAGCGTTTAATAATATCTCGCACTTCATCCCAACGCAGATTTGGGTTTCTGGCAATAATCAAGGCTGCTACACCAGCCGCACCTGGACAAGAACTAGATGTGCCGCCGAATTCGTTCGTATAGTTACCTCCGGCATCACCCAGATCGCGATTAACCGAATTATAGCCAACGACACCAGTGCGATCGGTTGTCCAAATTCCAGGGGTTTGAGAACTATCACCATTGTTACTGGGAAAAGCGCACCAAACCGCCTGACCAAAGTCGCTGTAAGCGCTTCTTGTACCAAAGTCATTACAAGCTGCCACAGCAATTACCTTTTGGTAACTAGCGTAGCCGTCGTTATCCACGCTTTCGTTACCATTGCCAGCCGCGAATAAAATCACACAGCCCTTACCGTTGCGCCCTTTATTGATTGCAAAGTCCATAGCGAGCCGTGTGGAATCAGGCAAAGGTACTTTTTGCTTGTGTACAGGATCGTTTGGCTCAAACCAAACCCCATCTGCTGGGCCCCAGCTACAAGAAATTACATCAGCACCATTTTGAGCCGCCCAAATAAAAGCGTCTGCTTCATCTTGTGAACCCAACGACGAAGCTAAACGAATCGGCATCAATTTTGCACCTGGCGCTACGCCTGATGCACCAAATTGACCGTTTCCACAGGCTACTCCAGCACAAGCTGTACCGTGGTTATTGTCATTTCCCGGTCTTGGATTGTCACTTTTACGTGTGACATCACGGGGGGCAACAATCTTTCCAGAAGAACGGAATTCTTCATGATCGAGATCCACGCCGTCGTCGATAATTGCAATTATCGTCCCTGTACCATCGCTTAATTTCCAAGCTGCCTCAACGTTGGCATGGGCGTTTATTACTTTACCGTTAATTGTTGTTTGCTTTAAGTGCCATTGCTGCGGGAAAACCTGACGTTGGCGTGATTCTCGCACTAGTTCAGGATGGCACAGTTCAACTGATTCTTCATTCAAAAGTCTCTCGGCAATGTCAAAGATGGCTATACCAGTATTTGCAGGTGCGTTGACAAAATAAGCATTTCGTGCGTATTCAAGTTGGCGTTTAATGGTTAAGTTGTAACGTCCTAATACCTGTTGACAGACACTTGATTCTTCTTCGTTATCGAATTTAATGAAGAGGTTTTCGGTGTAAATTATCGGTTGACTAGATACTGGATCGATGAGGACACGTCCGGCAAATTGGACTTCAGATTCTTGATTGAGAATTTCACGGGCGCGATCGCGTAAAGCGACACCTTGAACTGGAGTTTTCGCCCGCAAAATTTCTACACCCGCTTGCCGAAACCGCGTTGTTAACTCGAATTGATTAAGGATGCTACGAGCCGTGGGTGACACAGACGCGACTTCAAACGGTCTTGCACCAACAAGATGATTGCGGCTTTCGGTACGCACTACAACGTGTTCATCACTGATGGCAAGTTCATACTGTTTACCGTTTTGTCCACCATAGCGAACCTGAACCATATTTTAATCTCCTAAATGTTTTGAGAATTGGGAATTGGGAATTGGGAATTGGGAATCGGGAATTGGTAATTGGTAATTGGGACTTACTTTTAAAGCGAAGCTTTGACTCTTGCTCCCCTTCCCTAGTAGGGAAGGGGTTGAGGGTTAGGTCTGAGAGAGAGTTACACAGGGCGTTACGTTTAGTTTATAGATCCTTTTTATTTCATGTGTTATATGTGTATTACGAGATTAAAAAGATACAGCTTAAACAGAATTTAATGTCTATAAAGTTCATACAATCCTTGGATTCGCCTTTCCAGAAAAGAGGATATTCAAAGTCAGGCTGCTTTAAGGATATTCACTACCATTAGGGGCATATAACTTGCATCCCGATGAAAAATATTTGTATTACCTACCACTAAAAAACGCTATAACATCATTAGAACTTAAGAAAAATGTTTTATTTTCCGGCTGAGTATTTTCTCCAGGTGTACTCTTTACCCTTGATTTCTGAAGTGAAATTTCAAAACGACTATTTTTCTGAGTATCCTGAACAAATTCGTGTTGGCAGCGATCGCTACGGTGCGCTACGCCCAGGTACTGCTGTATCTTACACTCGTGAGTCTGGATATTATGCAATACACTATAATAATCGGCCCAAGACGATCGCACCAGAAGCAATTTTACAACTCAACGATGGTGCGATCGCAGTTTTTTCAGGCAAACCAAATCAATCAGAGCAAAATAAACTGAGTCCGATTTACACGCTGCAACCCAATGGTTCTTTAGCAGTACCAACTGGACTGGTTTTCATCCGCTTTGCTGAAGGCGTTGATGTAGAGTCTCAGCGCGAGGAAATTAATCGAGCAGGTTACGAAGTCGCACAAATCCTATCCTATGCACCTCACAGCGCTTGGTTACGTGCCCAATCAGGTAATATTGCTGATGCGATCGCTAGAATTCCTCAATTAGAAGTAATATCTAAAGTTGAGAATATCGAGCCTCAGATGCTTATGGAAAGAGGTTTAAGACTAGAGCGTTAATCCTAACTGATCTTCATATAGTTGAGTTTTTTAAGTCGTTTTGGTGTCGCAAGCGATCGCAATGTAATATTTGTACAGAAATTGCGATCGCTTACCAAAACTATTTGCATCAAGCAATAAAATGCGGGGTGCTAAAAATAGTACCCCGCAAACCGTACCATTGAGTGATGGCAGAGGGTTAATTCCGATTACGATTAAACAACCACAAAATTGTTGTTGGTTAATGACAATCCAGTAGATAATTGTGCAAATTGTCGTTGAGTAAACCCAGATGCACTGCCATCTTGGTCAAAGAACAATGCACCTGTAGCGCTATTGTAGATAAATCGCTCTTCGCTAGTGGTTGCAGATGCTCCGATGGTAAACTGACTGGTCTCAAGTGTACCTATTGATAAACCATAATCAAAATAAGACCCTAATTGAATGAGTTCATTAGTAGCATTGAAGTCATCAATAGTATTAATGCCTTCATCGTAATTAGCGAAAATAAAGGTATCAGTCCCATCGCCTCCAAAGATCAGGTTATCGCCTGCTGAACCGCTCAAATCAAATATATCGTCACCAGCGCCACCGTTGAGGGTGTTATTGCCTGTAGACCGGTTGTCGTAGAAATCAGAGTAGGAGGAGCCAGAGATGTCAAGATAATCATTGCCATCACCTCCAAGCAGTAGGTTATCGCCTGTTGAACCCCCAGCACTTAATGTATCGTCATCAGCACCACCGTTGAGGGTATTATTTCCAGATGAGCGATCGTCAAAGTTACCACCATTGATATCAAGATAATCATTGCCATCATCCCCAAAGAATAGGGTATTGCCTGTTGAATCCCCAGCATCGAATCTATCATTACCAGCGCCACCATTGAGGGTGTTCTTGCCTATGGTGGAAGAGTAAGAGGAGCCAGAGATGTCAAAATAATCATTGCCATCACCCCCAAGAAGAAGGTTATCGCCTGTTGAACCACCAGCACTTAATGTATCGTCACCAGCACCACCATTGAGGGTGTTATTTCCAGATGAACCAGAGGGGTAGGCATAGGGAACGTTGTTAGAGACATCAAGATAATCATTGCCATCACCGCCAGAGAGCAGGTTATTGCCGGTTGTTCTGTTAGCATTCAACCTATCGTCACCAGCACCACCATTGAGGGTGTTATTGCCAGATGAGCGAGAATCGTTGCTATCTGCACTGACACCAAGAGAATCATTGCCATCGCCCCCAGAGAGCAGGTTATCACCGATTGAACTGTTAACAATCAAGGTATCGTCACCAGTACCACCATCAAGCGTATCATTGCCTGCACTGCTAATCAGAGTATCATTTCCGACACCACCAATGAGAAGGTCATTTCCCGTACCACCTCTGAGAAGGTCATCACCACTCAAGCCGTCAATGATATCGTCACCTCCCTGACCATTGATGACATCATTGGAGTTGTCAAATCCTGTAATGCTGTTATCAAGGTCATTCAGGAAGGTAACAGTGTTTTTATTGAATAGGTTGGTTTGAGTGGAATCAGCATCAAACACATCAAAACTGTCAGTGATGCTGGTTTCTCCATCAAACAAGATATTGCCAATAGCTGGTTGTGAAGAAGTTGCTGGCAGATTATCCAGATTTTCTAATTTGAAATTTTCGAGAATGACTTTGTTGGAAGTGTCAATTCCAAAATTTGGGATTTGAAAAGTGATTTCTAAGTTGTTCCCATTTTGAGTTAATTGCAGATTTTCAGCAGTTAAGCCACCACCTGTAAATTGCAAGGTGTCTAAGGAGGCAATCACCGCTTCTGATGCATTTGAGCCTTTCTCCACACCACTCAAATCAGTGATAATATCAGTACCGTAGTTATAAAATTCGAAAACAAACTGATCATTGCCGACACCACCAGTTAGGGTGTCGTTATCAGCTCCACCTACCAGGATATCATTACCTACACCGCCAAAAATCGTATCATTTCCAGAATACCCGGAGAGGGTATCGTTGCCATTACTTCCAACAATGTTGTCATTGTAGGCTGTACCTGAGATATTTAATTGTTCAATATTCTTGTAGTTAACTAGATTAGTACCCGCCGTAATTGAGCCAATGTTAGTAGTGGTATTGAATGTTGAGGTGATACCCTCTGTCACATTGCTGTAATCGACGAACAACAAATCATCACCCTCACCCCCATCTATCGTATCATTACCACCATCGCCAGTGGAGAGGATATTGTTGCCATTACTTCCAACAATGTTGTCATCGTAAGCTGAACCGAAGATATTTAATTGTTCAATATTCTTGTAGGTAACTAGATTAGTGCCTGCCGTAATTGAGCCGATGTTAGTAATGGTATTGAATGTTGTTGTGATCCCCCCTGTCGCATTGCTGTAATCGACGGACAACAAATCATCACCCTCACCCCCATCTATAGTATCATTACCACCATCGCCAGTGGAGAGGGTATCGTTGCCATTACTTCCAACAATGTTGTCATTGTAGGCTGTACCTGAGATATTAAATTGTTCAATATTCTTGTAGTTAACTAGATACGTGCCTGCCGTAATTGAGCCAATGTTAGTAGTGGAATTGAATGTTGTTGTAATACCCTCTGTAGCTAACCTGTAATCAAGGAACAACAAATCGTCATCATTACCCCCATCTACTGTTTGAGTAACTAAACTTGCGGGGGCAGTATCTGGGGATGCGGGGCTTAAATAGAAGAAATCATTGCCATCGCCCCCAAAAAGAAAGTTATTGCCGGTTGAACCACTAGCATTCAATGTATCGTCACCAGTGCCACCATTAAGGGTGTTATTCCCTGATGAGGGGAAACTGGCACTCAATGGATCATCGTTATCGCCTAAGAAGAGATAATAGGCAGAGATTGAGAGAGAATCATTCCCATCGTCCCCAGAAAGTAAGTTATTGCCCGTTGAATACTCAGCACGCAAGGTATCGTTACCAGCACCACCATTGAGGGTATTATCGCCTGAAGAGGGGTCAACTCTTTGGGTATAAGGGTTACTGGTAAGATACCCAGAGACGGAGAGAGAATCATCCCCATCGCCACCAGAGAGTAGCTTGTTGCCTGTTGAAATCTCAGCATCCAATATATCGTCACCAGCACCACCGTTTAGGGTGTTATCGCCTGTTGAGTAATTAGAATTTAAGGTATCGTCGCCAGCATCACCGTTTAAGGTGTTATTGCCAGATATAGGATCGTATAAGTTAAAATTGCCTCGAAAGGATATGTAGTAACCAGAGGCACTAATATAATCATTGCCATCGCCACCAGAGAGAAAGTTATTGCCCGTTGAATAATTAGCATCTAATGCATCGTTACCAGCGCCACCGTTGAGGCTGTTATTGCCTGAAGAGTTCAGAAAGTCGTCGGGGTCATAGAAATTATTAGGCATGGCATCTCTGGTCAAAGCGAAAGAGGCAATAAGAGAATCATTGCCATCGCCTCCACAGAGCAAATTATTGCCTGCTGAATAATTAGCATTCAATGTATCGTTACCAGTGCCACCGTTGAGGGTGTTATCGCCTGTTGAAGAATCAACACTCAAGGTATCATTGCCTACACCACCAATGAGAAGGTTATCCCCAGAACCACCCCGCAGCAAGTCGTTGCCACTCTTGCCGTCAATAATGTCATCACCTCCCTGACCATTAATGACATCATCTGAGTCATCAAAGCCGTCAACAGTATTGTTCAGGTCATTAAGAAAGGTGACTGTATTTTTGTTGAAGATAGTGCTTTGGGTTGAGTTGGCATTGAAGACATCAAAGCTGTCTGTAGCGCTAGTTTGTCCATAAAACACGATATTGCCCAAGTCTACAGTAGCTCCTGTAGATGTACTGAGATTATCCAGATTTTCCAGGGCAAAGTTTTGCAGAGTAACTTTGGTAAAGAAGTAACTGGAGGAACGGTTATCCCTTTCAAAGGTGATTTCCAGATTGCTTCCATTCTGGGTAAGCAGCATATTTCTGGCAGTAAAGTTAGGATCTTCGACTCTTAGGGTATCCACTTCGGCAATGACTGCTGCTGTCGGACTTGTTCCTTGCCCTATGCCACCAAAATCCGTAATAGTAAAATCACCAGGGGAGACGAAGTAAGTGTCGTTACCACCTCCACCAATAATTGTGTCGTTGCCGCCGCCGATTAGGGTATCATTACCACTGGTATTACTAATGATATCTGCCATGATTTTCACCTGACTAAATTGATTTTTTCAGTAAATTGAATGTTCAACCTGTTGTAATTAACTGATATTTACGGGCACAAAGAAATATGCCAAAATTGACGTTTTCGGCATCCTTTATACTTATCTAACTATTCTCTTACTATCTAAGTCTTAAGCACTGTACAAATCAATCAGGGTGTATATTCATTAGAATCTTTAATTTCAGGCTTTTTTAATTATTTTTGTTCAGCATAAATAACTAAATAAGCACCAAAAACCTTCTAATTGAATGTTTCAAACCTACCCTTGATATTTGCTTTTTCGCCAGTGCTTAAGTCCTAGTAGAAGATAAAATATT
>NZ_JAYGHE010000120.1:0-12520 GCF_034931145.1 Nostoc sp. UHCC 0252
GCTAAACTTTTATCTATTTGACTATTAACGTCCTCAAAAGTTTGCAATATCTGTGGAGTTACTTTATTAATTTGTACCTGACCAGATTGCAAGTTTAAAATTACTTCCCCATTTTTCTGCGAAATAGTTAAATCCCTCTGCTGGGTATTGAAAGCCAAGTCATAAATCTTTCCTTGAACTTGAGTACCATTTTCGTTAGGCTTACCCCAGACCATGCCAATCCTTTGAGCAATTTGAGTCAACCGACTGATGGCTTCAAGTTCAGATGTATCTTTATTCATTACTGTCAACGCTTGGGCTGATAATTGCTCACCAGCTTTAAATTGATTGGCGACTTCCACAATCCGTTTTTTGTAATTCTCCGACTTCCCTAACTTATCTGCGGCATTATACCAATTTCTCAAATCATCAATAGTAACTGATTGAGTTTGGACTGTTTGGTTGGGTGCGGCTCTATTTTGTGGTTCAGGAAATGGGACTATTTTCCCGTCCACATAATCCCCCAAGGGTTCAAGATGTAGTCCCCAGACCTGCCCTTTGCCCGTGAATAATTCTGGTAATGCTTTGGGTGAGTGCTTTTCCATGTCAGCCCATTGCTGTTGATAAACAGGGTCAGCAATCATATCAGGTGTGATTTGATACTGCTTACCGACTCGAAAGGCGACTTGTTTATCAATGCCTGTCGCCAGAGCAATATCACCTTCCTTAAACCCATACTGTTTGTATGGTTGATAAGCTCTGGTGGTATGAGTTCTGCCATATCCGCGCATGGCATCAATGCAAGTATTTACAGGTAGTGGATTAGTGTCACCATGCATCATTAAAGGGTAGTTCATCGGAATCGGTTTGCCTTTGATGACAGGAGGGGCGACATTTTGAACCTCTTGGTTTGGGTGGAATTGAGCGCTTTGTTGAGGCGGGGATTGTGCTGATTGAGACGGAGGTTTCAAGAATTGCGATCGCGTGGCCAAAGATTTAATTTCTTGTTGATATTCAGTACTTGATTCAATCACAGCCCCAAATTTTTTGGTCATGTTCTCCAAAGTTTTGGGGGGAATTGAACTACTGACTAAGTGAAATACTGCTAGACCTTTTTTGGTTTCCCTGATGACATCTTCTATTGGTACTTGCTGCCATTCAACTTTTTGAGCAGTTAACCATTTAGTTACAGTATCAGCTTTCTGGTTGTCAACAGCCAAGCCCATGATTCCAAGTTTCTTGTTTGATTCTGTCGAAAATAAGAAAGTAGGACGCTCTTTAATCTGATGTAGAATATTCGCACTACTCTCAATCATCTTTTGTTGTTCAGAATTAACCGATTGAGTCCTAAAAGCCTGAAATTCCTTCGTCCAAATAGTAGGATATTCAACGCTATTAGGGTCAATTTGAGCGCAAATAACAGAAAAATTACTTTCAACGATTGCAGGCGCAAGTGTAAGTTTTCCGGTTTTGAGCAATCCAAGTTGTCTGAGCGCGTCTTTGTCTTTTTTAAAGTGCAACACTCCCAAGGGTTCACCATTCAAAAATACAGCATCTCTAGTTTTAGAAGCTGAGGTTTCGATACTCAGTTTTCGGTAATCTTGATCATTGAATGTCTGACCAGAAAAATCATAGAAGTTAATTTTATTAATTTTGAGGAGATTTCCATTGGGAGACTCACCCAGGACAAAAGCTTGATCTCCTGTCTCAGAGATTGACGTGAGCTTTAATTTTAGAGGATTACCATTTTTCAGGTAATCAATTTGTTTCAACTGTTGGGCAGAATCACTGTCTAACTCACCCAGTATTTTGCCATCAAGTCTGATTTTTACTGTTTTGTCAGTCACCGGCACAGTGCCAAATTCCAAGTTGACCGGTTCGGCGTTAAAAACAAGTCCTGCATAAGAGAAGTTCTTGAGTTCACGGATAGTAATTTCAACCGGCTCGTTTCCTGGCAGTCCAATGGTTGCTTTGGCAGTCGCGGGTTCCACGCCAACGAAATTAGCTTGTCCCTTTGTGCCAATGGGAAGCTGTGCGGTTCTAGTTTCAAGCATGGCAAATTCCTTATATTCGCCGTCAGCATCCTGAACAAACATTAGTCTGGAAACATGGCGCTCATGCCCGACTGGATGGTGGCTGGCTCTAATTTCTATCGGGTGCAAATCATCCTTGTTCCAGTCTCGACCCAAAAATTGATTCGCTTCATTATTCAGTGTGACTAACTTCGGTTCAGTAAATTGCAATTTATCTAAGCGAGAGATAATCTCATTGGGGAAAGCAGCGAAGGCAAAATTAGAGACTTTTTTGGCGATCGCTTGGGGGTTTGCGTTTTCTTTTCTTGCAATTTCAAGTTCATCCTGGCGGGATGCACAGATGTTCCAAGCGGCGGCGGATAGAGCAAGTTTTTCTGACTCTGGGATAGAAGCGTAAAATGCGAGAGCCGCCTCTTGTGCCTTATCGAAAAGTAATTTAGTTTGGCTTCTAGTAAGTTCTGGTTTTAGTTCTAGGAGTTTAGCTCCCTGCATGGTCATCCCCGCCTTGAGGTTGTGGTCAGTCACAGATTGTTGGCTAACTGTCCCCAGGTTGCGGTATGCGGGTTTTCCATCCTCCCCAATCTCACCATTGATTTGTGCAACTGCTAGTAATTTGTGGGGGCGTTCTTTAGTTCGCCATTTCTCTGGAATTTCGTCTAGGCGAATGTTCAACGTTTGGGCTTTCCAAATCAGAGGATGTTTGTAATGGGTGAGATTGGTAATTTCGAGTTGGCAAGACTGTGGAGTTTGGATGATTGCTGATGGCCCTTTCTCGGTTTCCCGCCGTCGCTCCATACGTACCGCAGCGTTGAATTTCTGATCAAACTCGTACTTGGCGGCGATCGCTGCAAATTTCTGCTGTGGTGTAAATTCTACTCCTTTGAATAAGTCTTTAAACTGGACGATGGGACGCGACTCTAACTGTGATTCTTGGAAATATTTATTAGTTTGGCTAATCAATAATTCTACTGGTGAGTAGCCCTTTGGTGTTATCCCCGTGTTTAAATAAACTGACGAAGATTTCTTATCTTTAATATAATTAACATCACGATACAAGTAGCGGCTGTTTTCCCTGATTTTATCCATCTCAGGTTTTTTAGCACTTTTGAATAAATCAACCGCTATTTGGTTTTGATAACATCCCTCACCAATCATTTCCCGGTACATCAGGCGGTTAATGTCCATCGCCTGCTGAATAATATCTGGCGTTCTGTTATGATTCTCTGCTAGAGCTACAACAGATTGCATGAAAGGTTTGTACTCTGCTCTAATTAGTTTAGGCTTCTCGCCATGTTCCTGTTCAAATAAACTTTGATAGTGCTTAGATACTTGGTCTAAATAAGTTGACTGTTGTTCTAAGTTACCGTAAGTTTTAAGTACCTCAATTTCCGATTCTAATGCTTCTAGTGCCGTCACTTGATTGTTGATTATGCCTACGCTGATGCTATCGCTCATGTGGATAGCTATTTCTTCAAATGGGGGCTGGCTTCCATTTTCCAAATAAAATGATTGTTTCTTTTCTTTAACAGTAGGCCGATAAGCATTTTCAGGCTGGTTTCTGTACTCGGCTTCGGCTGTGAAGTTTGGATATTGAAGTGCAAGTGCTACGCCAATACAGTCACCGTCGAAATCACGCGCTTGACGTTGTGATTCGGTTTCGAGGGGATTAACTTCGTTGTGTTGAATACCTTGGGCTTCTAGCGCTTCAATCCGAGCAAGTAGGCGTTTGTGATCTTCATCATTGACTATAATAATTCCTTGTAATGGTTCACCATCTGGAGCTAGGCGGTCTTCAACATATTTGTTATTAGAAACACATAGACCGTTAGAATTAAGAAATGGGGAACGGAAATTTAACACTTTTTCATTTTCATCCATCCAAGTCACACAAATTTCGCCATTCTTGAGTTCTTTGGAAGGGATAATCATTCCTCGGTCAAAAGTTAGTGTCTTGCCAACCGCAATATCACGCCACTGACCTTGCACAAATCGACTTAGCTCTTGTTTTACTTTTTCGGTTTCTAGTAATTGTTGATGGCCAAGTAAATCAGCTTTGATGAGTTTGTACATGAACATATCATCTTTCTGAGATTCATCTGATTCATCGTTTAGCTCTAAGTCTTCACCAGAATTATTCTCTACTTGTTTACCTAAAGTATCAGCTTTAACTGATTCAATAATTTCTCGTTCTAAAGATTTTTTTTGCTCTTCTGAAAATTCTTTTCGCTTTTCGTAGTTTTCACAGTACAGTTGTGCAACAATTCTAGGGTCATCTTGAGCTTCTGCTAGCTTTTGAGCTTGTACCTCTAGTTCTTCTGCAAAATCCTTAATACCTTGAGGAAATGATGCTAATAATTGAGATATGGCAGTTTTACCTCGCTCTGATTGGGACTTTTCGCCTAACCAGATTTTTTGTTTGTATAATCCCGGTTGAATTTGGGGTTTAGTCGGTTTATCGGGATGATCTTTGTCTGTACCTTTGAAGCTAGATAGCGGAAGAATTAAGTCAATTTTGGGTTCGTTACTAGTATCAGCATACTCGATTCTATCAAAACTGTAAGGTCTTAATGTCCCCTTACCGAACCGATATTTAGTATCTTCTCCATCAGTTTCTGTCCACCCAAATCGATGCTGAATTATACGATAACTTGTATCCTGCTGTTCTTCCCTTTTAGTTAATTTATCATATAGCTGGGTAGAGATTTGACCATAGCAGTCACCTACCAATTTAAAAGCATTTTCTTTGTTAATAATTCCTCCATTTTCACCTTGTGCTTCAGTAGAGTCATCTACAATCAAAATGTTTAATTCTTCATGTATCGAATTTTTACACCCCCCTAGAAAGATTGAACCGTAAGCACCTCTATCTTTTCTATCAGGGCATAACTTTTCGATTACTTCCAAGCATTCTGGCGACCCGTACAATAATCGGGTTTTAGAAGATAATAATAACGTATGCCCATTTGGGTGATTTCTTAAATCTTCTGGCGTACTATATTCATCTATATGTCCGAAAGAAAACTGTTGTTCTGGAAAGTAAAATTCTAATAGAGTATTATCTAATTTTTCAGTTAAAATTGATTGGGAATTCTGATTATCTCCATCAGTATGAATCCATTGATTTAGTCTGGGATCAAAGTGTTGGAATTGCAAAGACATAATCTTGTTTAATCATTGAAAATTTTTAGGAGTCCAATATGTCAAGAATTAAACGCTGGTTAAATATGCACGGGAAAGAATTTAACGCAGACGGGACTTTAAAGGATGAAGTAAGACAACAAAAGTTATTTAGAGGGTCAGATCCAGGAGCAATTGATAGTTATGCTCGTAGATGTAAGGCAGAATATGATGAATGGAAACGACTAGACGAAACAGATCCAGAGCCTTGGCCTGTTTATACTGCCTACGATTTCTTCACAGCAGAAGAAAAGCGGCAGTTTAACCCAGACGGTTCTCTTAACCCTAAGTACGTTCAAGAAGCTCTAGACAAGGGCATCAGCGAGGGATGGCTTGAAGAGATGGAGCGACGCAAAAAATTTGAAGTCGATAACTACAATAGAGTTTCTGAAAAACATGCAGAACAGGGAATCAACTTCGGCGCATGGCAGATGAGAGGGAGGATTGGAAACAGCACAACATACGTCCAACGTCGTCAGCAGATGGAGCAAGACCTGCGTAACTTTGAGGATGTTGACAGTTTGCCTTTCGATAAGGACACAGTATTTTAGTTAGCAAATTGAGGAATAGGGAGATTTCGCTCTATTTCTAATTTCCTAACACCTAAATTTGCTTGGGCAACGTGATGCTAAGTTTTTTAGCAAACAATATCAGCAGTAAATTTACCCCAAACCTCGTGATTAAATTCATTGATTTGGGGTGAATTTTTGATGATAAAAACCGTTAGAAAACGCAATCATTCCTAAGATGACAAAGGCTGTAATGATTAATATGTGCAGTGAATTGAATGCCGAGCGTTCTCTGACTACTTCAGCCCACATTACTTTCAGTTGATCTTCCGTTGTCTTCCTGAGCGAAAAAGCGAATTGTTTGGTTAATTGGCTTGCCGTTCTATAGCTGGAGGTATTACCCCAGGCGATCGCACAACTGACTTGTTGGAAGCGGCGGCAAGGAACGCAAACATTCCTAAAATAGCAAAGGACGTAATAATCACTTGCTGTACGGATACAAAGACCGACTTTTCTTTCTCCTTTTGGACAGTAATGCGATTGAGATTCTGTTGAAATGCCGAGAAATACAAATAATTCAACACTTTCTCACACAAGGCAGGGTCTTCACCTATTTGTACTTTCTGGCACAGGAGAATTTCTAGATGCTCTTGGCGGCGATCGCTTGTAGACAAATCGCGCTCGTCCCACAGTTTTGCCTGGGTTGTATCTAAAGGTCTATTAATACCTAATATAGTCATACTATGGCCTCACTTGGTTTAGAAGTTAGTTGAGGGAACAGGTGTAATCGATAATTCAATTACACCCTAGTGTGCTTTTTGAAAAATGGAACTCGTATCTAACTTAAGAAGTTTAAATATGCTTTCAAAAAAGAACTAGCAACTTGAGTACTGAAAAAATCAAAGCTCAGGTTGCTAGTAAAGTTTGAGAAGATATGCTATATTTCCCAGTCCAAATCTTCAGTTGGAGATGGAGATAAAACCTGTGCCTTGGGTGGTGGCTGGGGTGTATCCGGCTGCAATGGGTTCGTCCCATCTTGGAATATTTCTTGTGCTAGAGTCCGCCCATCTGAGTCAATGTCGCTACTCAAGAAATACTCCAAAACCTGCGGTGTAGCACCATCAATTGCTGCTTGTGCTAGTAGAGATTTGATGAATTGGGGAGATGCTTCACTATCAGCTAGTACCTTCAAGGTTTGCTCGGCATCTTGGATGGTCATTTTGGAGATATCTCTAACTCCAACTTCTTCCCAGACATCGCCAAAATACTGTCGATATTGCTGATTGAAGTCTTGCTCTTGGGCAAATCGTGATAATTCTTGTACCTGCAAATGTGTCGTTTCAGCCATATCAATTTGCCAATGTTAATTGTTCACGCTTGTTATTGTTTGAGTCAACCATCTTGAGCAATTGTTGATTAAGATAGTTTTGATCCGAAACAGCGATCGCCTGCGGAGGGAAACACCATTCAAAGCCAAACCCTTACGTTTACTGGCTTTGGGGATGTTAGACAGACATTCTGTCTAACATCAGACAGCATTAGTCGCAACAGTTGTCGTACAAATGCAAACTAATCTAAATCCAATACCGTCTTCACTACACCCAACACCCTACCCCCAACACCCTATTTTTGGCTTGTAGTGATATAACCGTTCCTTTGCCAAATCTCCATGTCCGGTTTAGAACTCTTGAATGGTTGAACATAATAATCAGGAACTAGGGGTTTGTCTTGGCGGTCATAGCTCAATTCATGATCCAAAAACTTGATATGGCTAATATGGGATGCCCAAGCATCAGCTATCCTATCACCTAATCCCATTGTGTCTAAATATTTAGGTAGTTCCATTCCGCCATTCCAACAAATGGGGATGCCTTCGCCATCAAAATGTTCGGTTAGCTCTTGGCGTACAAAGGATGCTGTCCCACCACAAACTAAGATTTCATCCATAAGGGCAATATTTCTCAACCAGCGCCATAAAGCACGGCAGTACTCTTTGCGAACTATTGGTAAAATCCGACAAAACAACTCTACATCAGCATTGATTTCTTCGATTTTGGTTTTGCGTGATAGAAACCGCAGTGCATCAAAATTGTTATTCGTGGTTTCGGCTAAAGCTGAAATTAGGCGTAAGTCATCTTTTGATAAACCTACAGCAGTACGTTCTACAAACTGATGCACCACCCAATTCATCCCTAAATCTGTAGATTCAGCTTTTATTGCATTCCCCTTGTGCGACAAAATAAAACTGGCATTACGATAGCCTAACATCAGCATTCCTATACTCTTTTGGAAATAGTTTATGTTGACGTTGCGACTGCGATATGCCATGATACCCGCCCCTTCTGGACTGACATCAAAGCTACGTAATTTCGCTTTTAACCTCCCTGTTGGCGTGATTATTCCTGTTTTTAAGTTCTGTGCTAGTTTTGCTCTAAGCGTTTGCCCATCCGACGCTTCTCCTACTGGCAACAACAAATGTACATATAGTTCTATATCTGGGTTTTTCACTCCCAGCCGCCGAATTGCCAACCATAACATAGCTGCTACTTTCGGTAAGGCATATTGATACTTCAAATCTCTAATAGCTGATGTCCCCGCGAACATACTTTTGGCTAATGCTCCCAGGACATAGTATTCTGACCCAATTCCTATCCACACCGTCGTATCTTGTACGAGTTGATTTGACAAATATTCTATTGACTCTACCCCTAAATCCGCTATTTCTGGTTCCATTGCTAAAACTATTGGAACCCCATCTGGATAAATCTGTGCTATCCCCTTCTGAAAACTTGTCCCTAAATCAATCGTTATCGCAACTTTTGTGTAGTCTTTATTATTCTTTTTATTCATCTTCAGCCCCCCTCAAGGTTTGTCCCAGCCAAACATCCGCTTAATGTCGGTCATCTCTTGATAGTTTTGCGAGTCAAGAAATTCATCGTCATCGTCATCTTCATGGTCTTCATCTTCCTCATCAGTAGAACTTATTTGTCCATTTCCCGAAGTAACCCCTAAGACGGATAGACTATCTGATGCCACTATGTTTGATGCTTGCATTGATATATTTGATGTCACCACTAGCGGGTCTGGTGCTATCCCGCAAGTTCTCCGAATCATACTAATTTGTGCTTCTAGTTGACTAATTGCCCAAATGCCAATCTGTCTTAATTCTTCTCCCCTCAGTCCCGAAGAAAACAAGGCTAGAGGTAGCCAGTGGTTTTTTAGCGTTGCTGTTATAACTTGCGAATAATCTGCTTCTAAACCAAATGGATTTGACCTTATGTAGCCAACTACTTTTCCATCTAAACTATCTTTCGGGCGCTTAATCGAAACTCTTATTTGTTCTATCTCTGCCATATTTTATGCTTCTCACAGAGGTAATGCAGGTCTTAGAAATGTCAGAATTCAGTCCTTCTGAATTCATGAGTCAGAATTCATGAGTCCGAACAGTAGAAGAATTAGAAACTCATTTGACTCATAAATCTACTTGCAATATCAAACCTTTTATAAATTCTGACTCACCTCGGCTGCGCTCGGCGACCAACTGAGTGCTGAATTCTTACTTAAAAATTATGACACTTTATTTTTAATACTGCTGAACTTTATTTTTCTTAAAATTTAGTTTCAGTAGTTTTCGTCTTGAGGAACTTCAATTTCAGTTTTTTTATCTATGAAGCAATTTTGAAGAAGAATTCAGAAGTCAGAATTCAGGAGTCAGAATTAATGAGTGGGAAATTCAGATCCACCACTCATTGAAGACCCTAAATTTCTAATTTAATGGGGGCTTAAACCCGTTCATTCATCTGCCACTCGTACAGAATTCAATTCTGAATTCTGGCTCCTGACTCCTGACTCCTGTTCATTGAAATGCTTAAATTTTATTTCTACTTGTTCATTTAATCATTTTTTCTAGACTTCATAACGCAATTCCTTCAAAATATTGAATCTACACTATTTAAGTCGGGTTTATTTGATTTTTCAGTACACTTTTTGTCAAAATAAATACTATCAGTTTGGACGGCCAAAAGGACAAGAAATGCCGTTTTCTGTCCCTTTGGCCGTCCTCACACAAGCCCGAATTGGAAATATCTAGATTTCATGACTTTCCTTTGGACGGCCAAAGGGACAAGAAATACCGTTTTCTGTCCTTTTGGCCGTCCACTCTTTTTGCATTTTTTCTCTTGAAAGCCTTATCATTAATCAGCTACAGCCACTTTTTTGCCATATTTTTATTCTCAATAAGACCCAAGCTTATTGAGAATGCGTACTACAAGCTTGTTGATTTCGCACTACAAAAACTCCCAAAAATTCTGAATTGGCTTTGAAAACCTTGAGTAATTCTCAAAAAATTCTGAATTGGCTTTGAAAACCTTGGGTAATTCTCGAAAAATTCTGTGAGCAGTCCATTAATTATCATTAATCAAGCCTTATTGACAGTTAAATAGCCCGAAAGCCTTGCTATTGCGTAGTTTTTTAGTCCAAATCACAGAAAGCAGAATGTTACCTACTTAGGCTGAAATTGTGTCAAGAGTGACTATGCTACTAAGGGAATCTTGGGGATAGCGGGAGAATTGCCTGTGAAATGCCTCAGAAATGCTGTAGGGCGGCTTAAGATAGTCGTACTTACTACGGTTATTTGGCCATTTTCGCATTTGAGCGATTTGGCTTTAAAATAGGCGTGAAACCGAGAAAAAACAGCAATAAATTGAGTGATATTTGTTTCTCAGTCAGTCAGCCCAAAAACTTGTATTTCCAAATTTTAGTGTAGATAAAAAATGGCATACGCGATCGCGCGATTAAAAAAATTAAAGCGGGGTAATATATCAGGGAGTGCATCTCACACTGCACGAGAAAGAGAAACCCCGAATGCAGATCCCACTCAAAAAAATATTCGGTTCATCGGTAGCCTCGACCCAGAGGAACGACTAGAGGATTTAGTCTTAGCCAAGATAGGGGACTCGGAGCAGAAGCGAAAGATTCGCACTGATGCGGTGTACTGCGTGGAGTTACTCTTAAGTGCATCGCCCAGTTATTTCCGTCCCGACTGCCCCACCCAAGCCGGTTACTATGAACCCCAAAAGTTGGATAACTGGCTAGAAGCGACTCACCAGTGGTTAGCGGATGAATATGGCAATCGCATTGTCCGCGCCGAGTTACACCTGGACGAAGCCACCCCCCATATTCACGCTTATTTTGTGCCTTTGGATGATCAAGGACAGCTACGGTGCAATCATTTCTTTGACGGGCGGCAGAAAATCCAACAATTTCAAGATTCTTACTACCAGACAATGCGGTTAATTGGGTTGGAGCGCGGTATTAAAGGAAGCAGAGCAAAGCACCAGGACATCAAAGACTTTTACCGGATTGTGGAGGAGGGGCGTGACTTAGAAGTTGATGAGCTAAGTGCAGCGCAATTGAAGGCCAAAGCTGCCGACCGAGACAGGGCGAATCAGCGTAAGCAAGAGATGGAAGCTACAGCCAAAGCTATTGCACTTGACAATGAACAGTTACGGCGACGGATAGAGCAATTAGAGCAAGATAATCAATCAATAAGAAAACTTACCGAATGGTCAACTGATTTAGCTTTAGGTGATGTTGCTTGGGAGTTGGGACTGTGGCGTAAAGGGAATGAATGGGTAGGAGGAAACCACATCATTAATATAGATGCCTCTCAATTTACTGACTTTGGCAATGGTTCTTCGTTAGGGGGTAACAGCGCTATTGATTTAGTCAAGCATGTTAATCAATGCAACCAAGCCCAAGCGATCGCATGGATCGGGGAGCGATTTGGTGAAGTCGGCGCAAAACGTGCAGCGATAGCTCATGCTCAAAAAGTTACGGCTCTTATTATCCAAACTCAACCAGTACCGCAATTCACTCCACCGATTGAGGATAAAGCTAATTGGTCAGGTGTTGAACATTACCTAACTCAGAAACGAGGCATACCCTCTGATTGCGTACAAATGTTACATAATCAGGGACTAGTTTATGCCGACTCAAAAGCAAATGTAGTGTTTGTGATGCGGGATCTCAACGGAAAAACCAAAGGAGCATTTTTAGAAGGGGCAGCTAATAATTTCTCTGGTTATGAGTTAGGTACAGTTCGCCGTGATAGCTGGTTTTACTTTACTTTGGGGAAAAAGCCTAGCGAACAAACTAGTACTGTCGTACTGTCTGACTCTCCCATTGACACCATTTCAGTAGCCATGCTGGAATATCAGGTTAAAGGAATACCAGAAAACAGAACAGTTTACATGGCAGTAGATGACACTTCAAATTTACCTGTTGAAAGATTACGTAATGTTCCTTGTGTACAGGTAGCTTTTAGTCAACCAACAGTGGCACGGGCTGTTAAAGAACTGCTGCCACACTCGACTCAACTCAAGTGCGAAAGTCGGGATTGGAATACGCAGTTAATCAATTTCTCCCATCAATTGCAACAACGTTATTCACAACAAAACCATGAGGAATTAGAGCTATAGTTGCAAAAAAGTCAAGCTCCTTTAGTACCGATTTTTTCAGTACTAAAGTAGCTAGTAAAGAGTTTTAGCTATCAATAATATTGGGGTGAAATTTAACTAAAGCCCTAATGAATAATGAGTTAATCAAGCAAGTATTTAGATTAATTAAGCTTAACAATAAGCTGATTGCTGTCGAGTCTCCATTGCAAGAGAGGGTCAGGCTGCTCATCAATCTAGCCAGTGAATGCGAACAATACAATATTAACTGTTACCTGTGGACGCTCGAAGATGATGCGCTACACCAGTTATCTACTAATGAGGAGGGATTAAGTTTACAAAGAGTTGACCAGTATCAAGCGATCGC
>NZ_JAYGHE010000121.1:0-12476 GCF_034931145.1 Nostoc sp. UHCC 0252
TGATTGAAGCCTGCGATAATCCTTACTACTCCCCACAAGGCGCAACGTATATTGACATCCTTGTAAGATAGTCCGAATTTCTGCTGTGGTTAATTTGATTTCCATCGTTATTTCTCTCCTTAAAATTTATCTCGTTGAATACTAAAACTTGCTCCGACTAAAGAACTGCCTAAGAAGACGGAAAAACTGACCAGCATTGCACCCAGGCATATATTTTTCTGTTGCTCCCAACCAGAGATGATGATGTTGGGGTCAGCATTGGATTCGATTACTTCTAGCCCCCAACAAGCCATTGATCCTACTCCCGCAAACCCGGTAAAAAGTAAAGAGATAATTGCAGTTGTTTCTATGGTGCGATCGATGAAGATCCTGGGGTTGAATCTTCTCCTAGTACGACGGCGAGAAAGCAGTTTACTCTTGTGATCTAATTGAGATTGGTAAATAACTTGTTTGTGGTTAGTCATTTAGATTCCTCCAATTGGACATAGAAACCTGCACCTGTATTCGCAATCCTTACCTTTCTTTGATTGACCAACGTTTGAATTACACTAAGACTAAAGCTGATACTGCACAATCGTGCGCTGCCTCCAGAGCGTCGGAGGTATTGTAAGCATTGGTGTGACTGGTCAGTAGAGGTGGGATAAGTGGATTTCTTAGGCATGATCTTGACTATGAATCTATTATTTGTAGGTGATGTGGATTGAAAAAAATTCCTTGACCAGGCGGCATATCTGGAAAATGAACACAAACCATGCCGTGTCCTGAATACTGGATGACTGTACCTGTTTGCCCTAACATGGGATCTTGTTATGCAACTGTTTTAATGACTTTGACAACTGAATTAATTGGTGGAAGATTAGCCAGTTTTAATCCTTTAACAAACAGCCTATTATTGGTTAGTAATTCGAGTTTTCACCAATACCGTATTGCCATTTGAGAAAACTTACAGGAGTACAGATTTCTTGCCAGTCACAAGCTCCCATTGGGGCATTCCAATCTTGTCGGTATTCCTCTCCAAAATACCCCAGTCCCCAATGCCAATCGTCATATTCCGGCTGTGACTCCCATCCAAACCAGAGAGCAACATTTACTTTAATCAGATAGAACAACTTAATCATCCATCCGCCACTGTAATCAGAAATAAAATCATAATACTCTCCTAGAAAGCGTTCATTTGTTAATGCAATTAAATCCATTCTTGACCAAAGATTCATCGGCTTAGTACCTTCTTATTGTGTTGATAACTAAAATTTAATTGCTGTGATTAACTAAGATGATGGTAAAATCTCTTCATATTTGAAAAAAGGTGTTCATGTTTGATAACACTTGCAAATTTATCGCTGAGATGTATTCTCCCGATTTTGCCACTTGGCTATTAGGAGAACCGATTACTTTAACCAAATTAAGTCCTACAGAATTGTCTTTAGAACCTATTCGTGCTGATGCCTTAATATTGTTGCAATCAGACGAAGTTGTTCTCCATATTGAATTTCAGACCAAACCTGATGACGATATGCCGTTTAGGATGGCTGATTACCGTTTGAGAGTATATCGCCGTTTTCCCAAGAAGCGAATGCACCAAGTCGTAATTTACTTAGATAAAACTGAATCGGAGAAGGTGTATCAAACTACTTTCATTGCTGGAAGTTTACAACATGAATTTTCAGTGATTCGTTTGTGGGAGCAACCGCCAGAGGTCTTTTTGGCAGCACCAGGATTACTGCCGTTTGCGGTTTTGAGTGCTACTGAGAACAAAGTTGCTACATTACAACAGTCATCTGCGGCTGTTGACAAAATTGCTGACAGGCGCACACAAAGTAATATTGCTGCTGCCTCTGCAATTCTGGCTGGGTTAGTATTAGAAAAAGATGTAATTGAGCGTTTATTCAGGAGAGACATAATGCGTGAGTCTGTGATTTACCAACAAATTAAAACCGAAGGTAAGGAAGAAGGGCGAGAAGAAGGAAGTCAACAAAAAGCTCATGAAATTGCCCGAAACTTACTAACTGAAGGGATGACAGTAGAAGCGGTTGCTCGAATTACTGGTTTATCAGTAGAAGTGGTGCAACAATTACAGAAGGGAGAATCCGATAATCAAAGGTAATTTTGCTACTGCGCCTGTACTGAATCGCCTCACTGAGGGCTATATTTAAAGTCCCCACTTTTTACCTTAATCAGTGACGGTCCGGGTTTTTGACAACAATGCCCGTGTTTGTCGTAGCTGCTTGTACTCGTCCCAATTCCTCGGATTATGAGGTGATGAGATTGACTCTTCAAATTCCCAGTTCTGAGAATTGGTATCGAAAAACTCAATCGCTGCATCAAACCCACACTGTAAAAATCTGGTGTATGATTCTTCCGAGCAAAGAATCGATTCGACAATTGCAGTCAAGAGTTTGAGATTGGTTTCAGTAGCAGCGCATTCTTTGTCGAGCCATTCGATTGTTTCCAGCAGTTGTTGTTTAGCAGAAGCCGCAGTAGATTGAGGTAATACTGCAACGGGAATAAAACCTGTTAGTTGTTTCATGTTTGATTTGCTCAAAAATTATCTATTTCTGCAACACCTTCATCAGTTGTCACCTTCTTTTGAGATTTGGCTTTACTAATTTGGAATTCGTTCGCTTTAATCACAGGCATTGCAGCCTCTTTAACTGCTGCTTTTGCTTGGTGATAAAGAAATTGAACTACGCCTGAAGCATCTTCTTCGTCTTCGACTTGTGCCCAAAGCGAACAGCCTAATTCGAGAGATTCATAATTGCCCAAGTTAAATTTTCTGGAATAACTAATTGAGACAGTACCTATTTTCATTGGTTGATTTTACTGATAAATTATGTAGTGGCGACTCAAAGGTGAATCGCCTTTTTCGTGTTTAATTACCGCTTGTTACCTTGCGGCATAACAGTCTGATTCTGTCCTTGCAGAGATGCCCTCGCTTCAGTCTCCGAAACCGGGGGTAATGCTGGTGCAGTGACAGCCTTACTAGCCCAGCGCTCGTAAGTATCATTTGTTACCCAGTGAAGTGTTGCCCCAGATTCTGCACCGCTACGAATCATCTCTGCTGCCTCTAGCGCATCCTTCTCAAAATCAGACTGTGGGTTACGGTACGACCACTGAATAAACCAGTACGTTCCAAGTGTCCCTTCCACTTTTTGGAACTCGGCGCAGAAGATGTAATTTTTCAGTACCGAAGTGATCGCCTGATAACAGAACTCCTTTGGATCTCCCGGCATCCCTTCCTCACACCACTGCTGGAAGGCACGATGGGCGAAGTGGTTGTACAATCCAGCAAAATTGTCTTTACTGCGGCGATGGATTAAGAAACTAAGCAGCATGGAGGCTGGCCCCTTAAACTGGTCTTTGAGTCCGCCAGCTACCGGAATCACCCAGAGTTCAGTAAACGGCTCATTAGTAAAGTTCTCGTTGATAGTCAATGCACGGTCAGGGCGAGAGATTGCGATTGCAAAGTCAGCCTTGTTACCTTTGAGATATCCTCCTGCTTGTGCTTCTAGAATCGTTAGCTTTGGAGGACAATCGAGAAGGAATTGACCATATTCCTTAGCGCAATTCGCTTGTAGTTTAGGTTGTGAAGGTGGAATGAGAAAGACGCTATTGTTGATTTTGATGGTTTCCATAATTACGTTGTTGTTGTTGAAAATTGCGTTGATATTGGATAGTGTTCGACTTAGTTATGTATGACAATTTCAGGAATTGTTTTTAACTCGTATTTCAGCACTTCGAGTTGATATAGCCGCTTTTTAATCTCTGCTTCTAGAAGTGTTTTTAATTCCTGCGGCTTGAGCAATTAAATCTCATTCTCTAAGTGATTTTCTTCACTACTATCAACCATCTCAATGCTAAGTCTTGTACATAAATCGCTAGCTTTTACACCGATAACTCCTGGTTGGATTTCAGTAGATAATTCCTCAATTATTGAATGAAAGCCAGGGTCTTCATCATTGATTTCTATCTCCATCAAACCTGCATTATTCGATACAATAGTTGCCCAACTTGGTAAAGCTTGAGGAATACTTCTTGCATAGAGTTTCATGATTTTGATTCCTGATTAAACTTGACCTCAACAATTTCTTCAACACAACCCATTGCCTCAGTCAAATAATGCAGAACATCGCCTAAGTGAGTTGCTGCCTCTGGGTCAATCTTTTGATCAGCAATCAACAAAAGCCAGTTTTCATCTTGAGCGATCGCCTGAATTTTCAGGTAGCAGGAGTTGAACTGATTCAGTATTTCTGTGGTTTCCATTTGGTATTATTTATGAAGCTAAATAGTTTTATTGAGGAGGTGGGCCATCAAGACCCACCTTTTTCCTTACGCTGCAACTAAATCTCTAGTTTTTGGCACGTACCTTTTCAGCCGTTCCCACTCGTCACTCATCAGTGCATCAAATTCTTTATCGAACAATTCCTCTTCCGTGGGTGGTTCTCCCGTAGCTGTTGTTGATACCCTTGCCACCTTCATAAATTGGTCTAGCCCAACTGCTGCATCAACCGGCTCGGCGTACCGGAGAGAATCCACTCCGTTACACCAGTGGGTAATATGCTGAAATATCACCCCAATCATTGAATCATCTGTGTAGACTCGATAATTTCTGGGGCAGGCTCCGTTAACGTAAACCAGCTTGTAGCCAGGAATCTCTTGTACCTCTGCATTGGGGTCGGTTGGAGGGAGGAGAATTTTCTCTAGAGGATTATCCAACTGGTCTTCTTTAAGAGAAAATGAGTTTATCGTGTGTGCCATGATAATTTCGTTTGTCTAATTTCGTTGTAGAGGCGATCGCATTTCTCTTGGTCTGCGATGCCTGCGGCGGGCTGCGCCTACGCTTTTTCTCACTTCCAGTACCAGGAATTTCTTTCACCTCTGCATTCGCATCTGTAGCAGGTAGGAGAATTCTCTCGTGACAGCCACCTACTTGAAGTGAGATGTTACTTGCTGCACTTTTTGTCATGATTGTTATTTCTTAAGCAGCGATTGAGCTTTGGAGGCGATTGCTCTTGTCTTGGGGCAGCAATCGCCTTTTCTCGCTTCAGCAACTTACGCTGCTACTGCTGCTCGGACTCCCAGCAGCGCAATCACATCTTTGGCACTGCCAGCAACCCGATTTACCCCGTACTGTCTTGGTCGAGTGTACCAACCTTCTTGATTGCACCCGACGAAGCCAACAAAGTGCCCGTCTTGGTAGAGTTTGGTGCTGAATGATAGCCAGTTGATCTCACCGTGGTACAAACCAAAAACAGTGCAAGCTTTTTCTAATTCATCGCTCAGGCGCTCGTTCCGTTCTAGTGGGGTTTCTGGTAGAGTCGCTTTGACCTCTGCAACTCTTGTAGCGAACCAGTCTCTATCAAATGGTAGCCGTCCACCACCGACTAGCTGCACCCATACCGTAATCCCGCCTTCGATCCAGATGGTGCGAACTGATTCGGGTTCCACTTCGATAATCTCGCCAATGATGCGGCGATCTCTGCTGGTGAGAGGGTCTTGGGTTGGGGCTACAGCTTCGGATTGGGATTCGAGGTGGCTGTATAGTTCTGCTTGGGCTAAGGTTTGTTCATCACCAGAAGCTTGCTGTGTATATGTTATGTAAGGCATAATAGAGTTCCTTGATAAAAGGGTAAAAGGCGATCGCAAACTTTCTCAGGGTGGGCGATTGCCTTTGTTATGTGTGCAAACAACGTTGTGGTTCAGCACAACGCTCTCAATTAGATTTGGCGTAGCCATATATTTGTGACTCAAAGCCGAATGGCACTAAGTTAAGCGCAAAGCCATGATATAGCTGGCTTTTGGGTGTGGGGTGTAGGGTATGGGGTGTGGGGAATAAGAAGATGTTGAACTTCTTGACACAACTAAAATTTAATTGTCTTAAAAACTACACCCTACACCCTACACCCTACACCCTACACCCTACACCCTACACCCTGCCCCGTCCAGGTTTCAGCTTTTCTTAGTGCCATTCGACTCAAAGCCAGTGGCATTTGAGTGATACCAAAACAGGAGATACAGCGTATCAGGCGACGTGTATGACTTCAAACGCTTCAATTGTCGTCCGTCGTCCTGCTGGTAATTTCTTATTTAGTGCAAATCCATTTCCCATCTGTGTACCCATCGCCTTCTCTGGTTGCGCCAGTGCCTCGGTTACTCATCAAGCGGTGACTTTGGATTGTGCTGTCAAAGTTCTGTAGTTTTTAGTGCTTCTTTATTTATTGAAGAGGCATAACACTTTTTCCTCCTTGTTAATTACAAGTCTAACTTGGAATACAGCCTGATGTCAAGAGGTAAACTTGTATTTTTATAAGTTTAATTTGTAAATATATTGATTATTTTTGTATATTTCAAAGTCTGAATGCTAACATTTGTACTAGTGTTAGGTAGCGGAGTACATTTAAGGTGTTGATTTTTGTGAATCAGACTTTGATTAAGTGGAAACTAAAAGAGGTAATGGCAAGATATGACATCAAGGCGGGTGATCTTGCCAATGAGTTAAATCTCAGTGCTAATTCAGTATCAAATTTACGGAAAGCCAAAACAATGCCACGCTTGGATGGTCATTCCCTAAATAATCTCTGTAACGCACTAAATCGTCTAGCGCACGATTTAGATAGGCAGATTACTCCGTTCGATTTAATTGATTACACCCAAGATTCAGATACTTCTGCCTCTTCTGAAAACCCTAACAGCAGTAAGAGTAGCGCACTAAGTCAAGGCCGAAAGTCTTCAGCAATTGATGCTGAAAATCAAGCCTGTTTAACGGCTGCATAGCAAAAGCGATCGCCGCCCGTCACAGCAATGCGATCGCCTGCTCAATCCGTTTACCACAAAGTGAGCTAACTATAATGCTGCCATATTTTTGGAAAATCCATCTGACAGCTACCCGGTTCACTTTGGTTAAACTGCAACACCCCAATTTTCAAGCATTTACCATAGTGGGCAAGAGATATGCTGACACTAGAAAAAGAAAAAACCTCAGCACTCGATTACAGCAACCTCAACACCAGCATCCAGGAAACCTTCACCGCCATCGACCGATTTGAATGGCAAGCGGTAGATGAAATCCTTCAGATGAGAGAACAGCAGCTTTACCTGCAAGCTGGCTATAAAAACTTTGAAGAATACTGCCAGCGTGAATTATACGCCTGGGGTGGATACCGACGAATCAACCAACTGCTAGGAGCCAAAAAGGTCATAGACGTAGTTGGCGAGTTGGGCGGACACATCAAAAATGAGCGTCAAGCCCGTCCACTACTACGGTTAGTCAAGGAACCAGAGAAACTAAAACAAGCTGTAGCGATCGCTCTGAAAGATAATCCTTCCCCTGGTGAATCAGATTTTGCTGCTGCCGCCCAAAAAGTGGTTCCTCAACTTCCACGCAAAAAACAATCTATTCAGGAACCAATGGTTCCCAAAATTCAGGAACCAGTGGTTCCTCAAAAAGCCATTGTCACAGTTTCACAACAGTCACACCCTCGTTATGGGGATTCGGGAGTGATTGAGGCAGACGCACCAAATCACTGGCAGCAGATTGTTACCTTTGCTGATGGCGAGAGGTTGTTGATCAACAATGCTGATTTGGATGCCCCAAGCGTTCCATTCCCCAGAGAGCGGAACTATCCACCAGAATATACCGAAGCGATCGCCCAAATCAAAGAGCAACACCAACAAGAGTTAGAGCGCCTGGAGCAGGAATTGAGAATTGGGCTACAAGCAGAAGTATCGGCCAGAGCCGAAGAACAAGCTAAAGAGCAGGTAGAATCCTTACAAAAACTCTTCAAGCAACAAAAAGAGCAAAACATCCAGTTACAGCAACGCCTGGATGAAATGCAAGGGCTAAGGCAGTTGGAGATTGAGAATCAACAACTCCAGCAACGTATTCAGGAATTGGAACACGCTGTTGAACAACGCCCTTCTCAAGAATGGGGAAATACCATGACCCAGCAAGCTACCAAAGCGTTGAACAAGCGGGTGAAACAGGCGTTAGAGAAAACCATTGATCTGCGATCGCTGGCCCAGGAACCCCCAAAAGAGAATGCCCAAGAGTGTCTACGGCTGATGGGTATGGCGCTCAAAAACTTAGCCAGTGCTATGAACAACACCCAAGCACTCGAAGCTGCTGCAATAATCTTGGGAAGTGAACCTACACCAACTGCGATCGCATATCGAGCCGAGCAACTAGAAATGCTTCCCCAAGCGGTTAGTGAGATTAGGGCGGTGCTAGCTAAACCGGGGTGTAATTGGCAGGACTATTGGGCAGTGGCGCAAGAGTACGAGGTAATTAAACAGGACTACTGGGCGGAATTAAGCATAGAAGAAATAGATTTAATTTCCACACTCCAGAACGCATCCTCTCAACCAGACACTATCAGCATCGGCTCTATCGTTGCCCATGCTGATCCTTACCGCACTTTGTATGTCGAGAGGGGTGAAGTTGTAGAGGATTTGGGCGAAGAGTTGGTGGTTGCCTGGGATTGTTGGAAGGAGCAATCAAAAAAGACTGATAGGTATTTCCGAGACGAATTGCGATTCTGGCAACCGGAAAAAAAGTAGGTGAAGTTGTTGATTAGAGCGATTGCTTAGTTAAAAACTGTGCAATCACCCTATGAAAAGTGTCTCCGCCGCTCTCCGGTAGACAACAACACGATTATAACAATGTAGCTAGTTGTACTGCTAAATGTACTGATAACTTTTAAGACCGATAAATAGCAAACCAAACCCTGCATCACAGTGGGGGAAATTTCCGTGCGTCAATATAAATAGGAGATTATACGATGACTGCAACTATTACAAAGCCCAAGCTCAAAAAGGCTGCTAGTAAACCACAATCCCCATATAAAAGGCTTCATGTCATTATTCCCATCGAAGATATGTTATGGGCTTCGCAGCAAAAGCCATCAGTGAATCAGCTATGGCAAGAGTGCTGGACGGCTGACCCCTATGGTTCCCGGTGGATGCCTTTGACCTCTGCTTTGGGTTACAGTACTTTTATCTCTGCGAAGAAAATCCTCTCCGACAGTGGGCTATTCATTTTCAAGCCAGATAAGTCCATAGAGGATGGTAGGGAAACGGCTAGCTGGATGGTGAAAAATTTGCATGGCAGTCGGATGA
This sequence comes from Nostoc sp. UHCC 0252, assembly GCF_034931145.1. Classification (NCBI taxonomy): domain Bacteria; kingdom Bacillati; phylum Cyanobacteriota; class Cyanophyceae; order Nostocales; family Nostocaceae; genus Nostoc; species Nostoc sp. UHCC 0252. The sequence goes on from NZ_JAYGHE010000121.1 coordinate 9,112, forward strand.
AGGAATTTTGGGAGAAAGCTAATTCTGCGTCACCAAAACCAGATGCTGAAAAACGAGAACCAAATTCCGAAAAACAAGAATTAAATGCTGAGGTTTCAGAGATAGATGCTGGCTGTGAAGAAATGGGTGCTTTGTATGAAGCATCTATTTTAGGTCAAAGTGAGTCAGAGCAAGCATTTCAGGAAAGCTCACGAACTGTTCAAAAACAGCTAACGAACTCTTCAAAAGAGTTCGTTAGCTGTGTCTCTGACACGCTAAATGAGATTTTGCAAGTTGAGGAGACGGCTCATGCGCCCTTGGGGGGCGCGTCGCCTCAGATTGTTGAAAGCGTTTCAGAGAAAGAGAAAGACTTGCCTGTGGCAATGGACTGTACGACGCTAGCGCTTGTGGATGATGCACAGAGTAATACCGCTTCGTTGTTGGCTGAAAACCATGATTGTGGCGTTGAAGCGATATTCCCTCATGAAGGTACTTGTTCCGCCGCGCCCGTTGCCGTAAATAAAAAATCTCTAAGTTCAGCGATCGCAGATCAGAAAATAGAATCGAGTCGCCCCTCTACTTCGTTGTTGATTGAAAATTCAGTTTCGGGTGTAGAAATGAAAGCAGATCATGAGGGCAAAGGTTCCGCCGCGTCCGTCGCTCAAAGTGAAAAATCTTTAAATTCTGCGATGCCTGCGGCGGGCGTAGCCATTGCTAATCAAACTCAGGGGCAGGTAGAACAGGGTTATTCCGCTTCGTTGTTAGTTGAAAATTCAGTTTCGGGTGAAGGAGTCAAAGCGGATCATGGGGGTAAAGGTTCCGCCGCACTTGGCCCTGATCCTGAAAAGTGGTCACATGAGGCGATTATTGCACGGTCAAATATGCGACCTCTTCGGATGCAGAAACTGAAAGTTGCGGCGAATTCGGGGCAGAATCCGGGTTTTGACTTTTTGCAAGAGTGCTGGAATGATGACCCGGCTTTGCAGATTGTGATAAAGAAGCTGCTGGCAAAGTTTCCCCAGTGGGGTATTGCGATTGTGGATGGGGTGTTGGTTGATTGAAGGATTAGCTAGGAGAGCGGTAAGACCTTCTCTGAACACTATGTCAATATTTCATCGCCTATGACTTGTCCAAGAGGTTTTTTATAATTGAAGGTGAAAGTGTTACCATTTTTAATCGCTTGTCGCATCTCTTCGCACATTGGATATTCGCCTACACCACTTAAGCTTACCCAAGCTTTGGATCTGGTAAGTGCAACAAATAGCTGGTTACGAAGGCTTATACTGCTTTCATTTTTTGCAATATTGTTAAAACCTATCAGGTGTACCATATAAGCTTCGTTTCCCTTAGCCCGATAAATACGCGATACTGTAACAGCTTCTTCTTTCCAAAACTGGTTCGGTCGCTTGTCTTGTAAATCCATCTGTTCTGGAAATTGATTGCTGTTGAGCGCACTAGGAATATAAAAGTCAACACCATACTTTTGTAAAGTCTGGGCTGCTCTTTTTTGAAGATTAATACTTTCTTCCTGAGAACCCAACACGATTACTAAAATATCACGGCTAGGTTTTAATCCATCACAATGAATGTTTTGATGAATTTTTTTTCTGAGTGCATCAAGTTCAGCTTCGCAAGAATCATAAATATTAAATTCTAATAAATCTCCTGACCAAAAATGATGTACTGGATTAGGAGAATTTTTCAAGGGTCTGCTTATAGTAATTGGCTCACCTATTTTACGGAAGTCACCATCAATTTCATAGCCTATATGTTCCCAATCTTTTTTATTTGTAATTCCTGTTAGCATTCCTTCTGGACGCAGCCATCCCATACCAATTGCATGAGCAGCAGTCAGAATATTCCCAGGTGTGCGGTAACAATGGCGCATTGCATAAGCTTTGCGGATACCGCCTTCATACCAAGCTCCTCCATTTCCTCCTAGTATTTGGCTTAATTCTGCGCCTAGTACTTCCTTAGAGGTTGGAATACTCAAGGCATCAAGGCTCTGCGCTTCATCGTATGCCCAAATTAAACGTCTGACATCTGGAGTATCCGGTGCAACAGGTCTGAGCGCTTGCCATGCTAACCAGTAAACTGATTGTTTATCTTCAAACTTTAACTGTTGCTCATCTAAAGCTAAGTCTTGCCCCTCATCAATTAAAATAGCATCGAATATTGGTTGAATTTGGTATTCACTTAATACCCTTTTGCACAGATATGCTAACTTTTCAGGGGGATTACCTTTCACACGCTGATCATGAATGAGACTGATATTCTGCGTATCATGAATAGTTGAGTACAAACCTGGTTGTCTGTCATCTCCCCAAGCGTGTAGTATTTTTAGCTTAGATGTCTCAGGATTATATTCAACTTCATCATTGGAGAAAAATTTTAGCCATTCATTTACTAAGTGAACTGCTTGGTCATAGAGACTGCGAGTAAAAAATACTAGAGCAATATCCCAATCTGGATGATACCAATGCATCCAAGCTGCTTTTTGACATAGCAACACTGTTTTACCAGAACCAGCTATTCCTCGAATCCGTTGAGGGCCAGGAGGTATTGACATTCCTATGTGAATTTGCTCGATATCTGTTGAACCTACCCATTGTTGCAATTGTTCAATTACCTGACGACGCTGTTTTGCTGGATTAACTGGTTTTTCCTCTTCATCTGGGGGCTGGACTGGGCCACAAATAATTTTTTGCAGCAATCTCCATTCTTTATCATTTAAAGGTTCTCCAGATTGAACTTGACCTGCCCTTTGTATAATTGTTTTAATTAATGTATCTCCTTGCAGATGCTCTTTAAAAAGAATAGGTGGACAGCATAACTGCTCACTAAACCCCTTTTCTTTCCACTGATTTTCAGAAATTGAAGGCAAAGCAACTAAAAGCCTACCCCTCACTTTTTGTTTCAACGGCAAATATTTATTGCAAGAATTAATTAGTTGGTGCAGTTGATTTTCGGATTGTTGATAAGCATTTAGAGGAGATTTGAAAAAGTTTTGGGTAAACCAGTTATAACCTTCTATATGTGTGATTTGATTTATTTTAATATTTTTAACTTCAATTACAATTACACCAAATTCTTGGTCAACAATTAATATATCTGGCTCATAGCATAATTGTTTATCTTTAATAAAAATAGGATACGTCCAAAAGCATAAACAGTTTTTTCGGTCGTTGAATGCAGAACGAACAACATCCCAAACTTTCTGTTCGGCTTTTTGTCCAGGAAAGTAAATTGGTTCGGTTGTAATAAATTTAAGCTTATATTCTTGAGTAGCAGATACCATTATGTCTTACCTGATTGAATTTGCAGTCAATCATATAACTGCGCTCTAAATAAAATATCTTTTACTTGTCTCAAGTTAGGCTTCAGGG
>NZ_JAYGHE010000122.1:0-2134 GCF_034931145.1 Nostoc sp. UHCC 0252
TCAGCAGCAGGAACTCTAGAAAAGCCTCTCTCCAAAAATGCAGATGGCAGAGTATCTTCATCAAATAAACGATTGATTTGGCGTTGTATCGTGTTCAATTCTTGCCAGGGGTTCCAACGTACTAATGTCATACTTTTACCTCGATAAACAGTATTTTTGCTGTTCAGTTAATTGAGAATTTGTTTTCTTGCTTTTCATAGGATTTAAAAATAAAAGTGGTGTAAATTCGGTTTTTTTCACCCGGTTGATGATGATTACCGAACCAAAAAAATGTATGGTAATCTGAACTAATAAGGTTCGGTAAACTCCACAAAAGAGATTTTAAAGTTAACGAGTACATAATTTATCATTACAATTATATGGTTACATATAGCATTTCTCGTTCTAGTGAAGTATAGGGTAGGGGCGCATAAGCTATGCGTCAGTTCCACTACTTGGTATTAAAGTATTTGCTAAAACGATAATAAATAGTAATTAAAACTGTTGTATTTTCTTATTTCCATAGAGATAATAAAAGACTACTAAAAAACTGCTCACAAAAAATATGTCTATCAGTTGGATTTACCTCATCGCAGCAATACTTTTTGAGGTTTCAGGCACAACTTGCATGAAGTTGTCAGAAGGATTTACTAAATTAGTCCCTTCAGTATTAATATTTGTTTTCTATGGACTTTGTTTTAGTTGCTTGACCCTTGCTCTCAAGAGAATTGAAGTAAGTGTGGCTTATTCCGTCTGGGCTGGATTGGGAACTGTCCTGATTGCGAGTATTGGTATTATTTGGTTTCGTGAATCTGCTTCATTTATCAAGCTTTTGTCAATCGCCTTAATAGTCGCAGGGGTAATTGGCATAAATGCAAGTAAATAATTGAATCATTTATCGAACAGAATTCAGGAGTCAGGAGTCAGAATTCTTCTTCAAGAGTTCATAAAAGTATCTTGATGAAAAGTTAGATCCCCGACTTCTTTAAGAAGTCGGGGATCTGGAGACGGCTATTATATAGTCTTTGGCTAATCAAAATTTATTAAACCCAGCAGAACGACGATAAAGTAACCAGATAAATAGCGGTGAACCCAGCAATGCAGTGACAGAACCTACTGGTAGTTCAATTGCTCCTAATCTAGAGAGTAAATCTGCAAAAGTTAGTAACCATGCACCTGCAAGGGCGGAAAGTGGTAAAACAAAGCGATGATCTGTACCAACAATGAGGCGAACACCGTGAGGGACAACAAGACCAACAAATCCAATCAAACCACTGATGCTGACTGCACCTGCGGCTAAGAGAGTGGCGACACCACCAATTAACAGGCGCGATCGCGTCAACGAAACCCCCAAACCTACAGCCAAATCATCGCCCAAAGCCAGCACATTTACCGATCGCGCCAATAAGCATCCCCCGATCAATGCAACGATGATATACGGGCCAGCCGTCGAAATTTCTTGCCAACCCCGTCCATTTAGGCTACCAACCAGCCAACTAAGCGCAATTTGAATTTGGCCGTCTTCAGCTAAAAGCAGCAATGTACTTTGTACAGCGCCAAATAAAGAACTCACCGCCACTCCGCCTAAAATCAACCGCTCAACCGAAATTCCCGACCCCGCGCGACCGAGTAAAATAACGATCGCAGAAGTTAAAATTGCTCCCATCCATGCGGCTAAAGGAATTGCGATCGGGAATATTTGCCACACAATCATCACAATCACTACTAATCCAGCACCCGCAGAAATGCCCAAAATAAATGGATCGGCAAGACTATTGCGTAACATCCCTTGCAGTAATGCTCCCGACATTCCCAAAGCAGCGCCGACAATGAGAGCAGCTGTAATGCGCGGGAGACGTAAATCCCAAAGAATTGTCTGTTTAACCGGATCGCCTTTGTGAAGTATGGCTTGCCAAAATTCCGACATACTTAAAGGTACTGCTCCTTGAGAAAGTGATAGCGCTAGCGTTAGCACCAATGCTCCACTAAGGAGTAAAACAGCCCAAATTATGCGGTGTTCGGTAAAAATTGTCTTAAATGGTTTAGCCAAATTCCAATTTAGTATTTTCATTAACTGTAATCTGTCCCAAACAAAGCTGCATTTACATATAGTTTCTTTTTGATGAGGGAACAGGAGAGTAAAAGTTGAGCTTCA
>NZ_JAYGHE010000122.1:2341-9075 GCF_034931145.1 Nostoc sp. UHCC 0252
AGAAGGTGAACGTTGACCCTCAGAAGGTAAAAGAATCTTTAAGTTTTAACTTTTCATTCCCAATTCCCAATCCCCTACGTTAATTCCAGCCCACCTTGATAACCAGTAACAATACGTCCACCATCCTTAAGGATGTGGACTTCTATCTGATCGCTAGCCCAAGTAATCTGGTCTTGGAAAGCCGGATTTAACACCCGAACCCGTTGATTGCTTGAAGAAACTGGAGAATTAGGAGAATTAATTGCCAGAGATTGGACAAAAGGCCCGTCAATGAGGATATCAAGTTGTTCTAACAATTCTTGGGAACCTGGAGGCGCGGATTGAGATTGTAGTTGCTTAAGAGTGAACCCAGAAAAAGACATTACATTTAACCCAGCAGCTTTTACCTTACGCGCTAAAGATGCTAATGCAGTTGCTTGCCAAAAGGGTTCTCCACCAGAAAAAGTGACACCCGTGTTGTGGGGATTGCTGAGAATATTTTCGGCAAGGGTATCAACAGCAATCAATTGGTTAGCCTCAAATGACCAGGAGTTAGTATTAAAGCAGCCAGGGCACTCACGAAGACAACCTTGTACCCAGACAACTGCACGACAACCAGGGCCATTAACTTCTGACTGATCGACGTAACCCATAATATTGAGATAGCCAGGGGGAATATCCATGAGTGCTAGCGATGGGTCAGTTGGCTTAATTTCCATCTCTTCAACTCCTTTTAGCCATTGCCTGTTAACCGTTAACTATAGCGAATTGACCGTTAGATAACTGTGACAAATGACAAAAGACTAATGATTAATCTCTGAAAAACTTAATGAGATTTTGAAAAGTCCGCTTTAACTGACTAGACTGAAGTTAGTTGCCTAGCTAGTATTGATCCTCCTATAGATAAAATCGATGACTCAAGAAACTTCTAGAATTTGTATCCTTGGTGGAGGCTTTGGTGGTCTTTATACAGCCTTGCGCTTAAGCCAGTTACCTTGGGAATCTACGCAAAAACCCGAAATTGTTTTAGTAGATCAAAGCGATCGCTTCTTATTCTCTCCTTTACTTTACGAATTACTCACTGGCGAACTGCAAACCTGGGAAATTGCCCCACCCTTTGAAGAACTTTTGCAAGGCACTGGAGTGCGTTTTTATCAAGGAGTTGTGTCTGGAATTGACATTGATCAGCAACGGGTAAATATACATGAAGGGCCAGAAATCCCTTACGATCGCTTAGTACTGGCACTAGGAGGTGAAACACCACTAGATTTAGTTCCCGGTGCGGCATCCTACGGCTACCCATTCCGCACAATATCTGATGCTTATCGTTTAGAAGAACGCCTGCGATTTTTAGAAGAATCCGATGCTGATAAAATTCGGGTAGCGATTATTGGGGCTGGCTACAGTGGTGTAGAGTTAGCCTGTAAGTTAGCCGACAGACTCGGTGAAAGAGGACGCTTTCGGATCGTTGAAATCGCCGATCAAATTTTGCGAACTTCCCCAGAGTTCAACCGGGAAGCAGCAAAAAAAGCTTTAGAAGCCCGTGGTATATTTATTGATTTAGAAACCAAAGTAGAATCAATAGAGCAAAATACCATTTCCCTGGAGTACAAAAGCCAGTTAGACACGATTCCTGTAGATTTGGTAATTTGGACTGTAGGAAATAGAGTTGCACCTGTAGTGAAATCTCTTCCCCTGAAGCAAAATCAGCGTGGTCAAATTAGCACTACATCCAATCTACAAGCGATCGATCATCCAGAAATCTTTGCCTTGGGAGATTTAGCAGACTGTCATGATATTGAAGGACAGCAAGTCCCCGCCACAGCACAAGCGGCTTTTCAACAAGCTGATTATACTGCTTGGAATATCTGGGCAAGTCTCACTAATCGTCCCCTCCTTCCCTTCCGCTACCAACAGTTGGGAGAAATGATGGCATTAGGAGTAAACAACGCCACCCTTACTGGTTTGGGAATTAAACTAGATGGCCCCTTCGCATCCGCCGCCCGTCGGATGGCCTATTTATATAGGTTGCCAACTTTAGATCATCAACTTAAAGTTGGTTTTAATTGGCTAGTGCGTCCAATCATAGAAACGCTCTCTCGGTAACTTAATGGAATGGGGAATGGGGAATTGGGACAAATGACCAATGACAAATGACAAATGACAATGATTTAGTTTATTTCCGCCAACTTACTTAGGAGATGCTAGACTCTACCCACAGAAGCTTTTAACAAGCCAAAATCTAAAATTCCACATTCAAAATCTTCAAACTTTGATGGAACAACCAAAAGTTATTTTTTTAGATGCTGTGGGTACACTCTTCGATGTTAAAGGCAGTGTGGGTAAAGTTTATAGTCAGATAGCCGAGGAATTTGGTGTGACGGTTCCAGCCGAAACATTAAATACAGCCTTCATCAAAAGCTTTAAAGCAGCACCGCCGCCGATATTTCCAGATGCAGAACTGCAAGATATTCCCCAGCGCGAGTTTGATTGGTGGCGGATAATTGCCCTGAACACTTTTGAAAATGCAGGTGTTCTCAAGGAATTCTCTGACTTTTCGGCTTTTTTTAGCGAACTTTACATTCACTTTGGCACTGGCGAACCGTGGTTTGTCTATCCCGATGTCTTACCAGCTTTAATCAACTGGCGGCGGTTGGGGGTCACTTTGGGGGTGCTGTCCAATTTTGATTCGCGGATTTATTCAGTATTGCAAAGTTTGGGATTGAGAGAGTTTTTTACCTCCGTCACCATTGCTACCCAGGTACGTGCAGCTAAACCCGATCCTCAAATTTTTGCCATTGCCTTAGACAAACATCAATGTTCCCCTTCAGCAGCATGGCATATCGGCGATAGCATTGTGGAAGACTACTACGCAGCTAAAGCAGCTGGACTCAGAGGCGTTTGGATCAATCGTGGTTAAAAAGGAGATACTTAGACGCTCCCACGGCTACGAAAACTTCTGTGTCACTTGTTTTCACGTAAAGCCGTAGAATTATTGGCTAAATGAGTCCACTTAGCAAAAGTTGGTTTCTAAATTCATACTTCAATTCAGCAACGCTAGATTTTTAAAGCGGAATCCAATCCAATCTATCAATCCACTCTTCTGCCTCAGTCGCTTCCCAAATCAAATAAATTGTTTCTGCCCAAATACTGAGGTTCCCACTGGAACGCAACCAAACTAGTCCCCAAATATGTCCTCCATCTCCCCAGTGTTCTTGCAGATGTTCGGGCATACTTTTGCGGTTGTCTGTAACCAATATACGTTGGGATAATTCCAGGTAGCGCAGGATATCTGGGTCAAGTGTACCTAATGGTGGTGCTTCGGCATCGCCTACGCGCAGAATATCTATTGCTGGATTGAGGCGCAAAACAGATGTCTTCAGCTTGGGCGATAAATTTTCATCAAGGAGAAAACGTACTTTCACCAAGAGTTTAGCAACTCCTGCTCACGTTGCGCCTTTAATGCTCTTAAACGTTGCATTAAAGGTGAAGGATTAGCTGATGATTCTTGATAGCGCTGTTCTCGCCACTTTGCTAGCCGCAACATATAAGCATCTATTTCAACACGATTATGCAGATAGTAGGTAAGCGTTGCATAAATTTTCTCCAAATTCAGGGAAGGTAATTCCTCTATAATTTGCTCTGGTGAATATCCTTGCAAGTAATATTGAATCACATTATCAATACCAATGCGATGGCCTTTGATACGGATGTCATCTGGGTCTAAAAAGTCAAAATAATCTTCTAGTTGCATTCATTTATCTCTCCAGGATCTTTTAGCATTAATTCGTAATTAAATTCTATCGGGAGCGCAAACTATTCCAGCGATCGCCTGATAAATTCTCCACTCATCGCAAAACCTATTGACTCCAAAAACTTCGTTTTGCTCAAACGATGAGGGACAAGGGAGATGGGGGAGAAGAATTAATAACCAATACCCAATCCAAAATTCCCAATTACCAATGCTGCCCTAACACCCGTATGATCAACATATCAGGAAAACATAACAGCCAGATTTTTACGGTAAAACATGGGCAGCATTTGGGAAATCGATTTTTACTCCCGTCCGATTTTGGACGATAATCAGAAAAAAATTTGGGAAGTCTTAGTCTGCGAAAGCCCCTTGGGTATTGGTACAAAACCAGATTCTTTGTTTCGCTATGCTCAATATTGTCCCAGTACCCAGGTAAACTCGGGTTGGTTGCGGACAGCATTGCAGGAAGCTATTGACCAAGCTGGAAAAGCACCTATTAAAATCCGCTTTTTCCGCCGCCAAATGAACAATATGATTACTAAAGCCTGCCAAGATATAGGCATTCCCGCGCAGCCTAGCCGCCGCACTTTGGCTCTTAATCAATGGTTAGAACAGCGCATGGAGGAAGTGTATCCTCAAGAGGCAGGGTATCAAGGGGGGACTAATCCCTCAGTGCGCTTAGAGAAACCTTTGCCGCAACGTTTACCAGATGCTTTGGAAGGGCAACAGTGGGTATTTGTTAGTTTAGATGCTGCGGATTTGGCTGAAATGCCAGAGTGGGAAATTGGTTTTAGTGAAGCTTTCCCTTTAGAGTTGGTGAAAGTTTCACCAGAAGCGCGTATTCCTGGTATTTTGATTTTCTCACCGAGAGCGTTACCCTTGGCTGGCTGGATGTCTGGTTTGGAGTTGGCTTTTTTGAGACTCGACACCAGTGAAGAGGCGAAATTGCTTTTAGAAACTGGTGTAACTGAAAGCTGGATTGTAGCAAATATCAAAAAACCTCAACTCTTAGCAGAGGCTAAAGGTTTTGAAGAAGCCAAGCAAAAAGCTAACGGAGTGCATTTTATTGGTGTACAGTCTGATCCCAAAGCAGAATCTTTTGCTGGTTTTTGGCTGTTACAGGAGGTTAATCTTTGAAATTGGGAATTGGGAATTGGGAATTGGGAATGGGGAATGGGACAAGGGGACAAGGGGACAAGGGGACAAGGAGAATAACCAAACCATGCCCAATGACTAATGACTAATGACCAATGACAAGATCCGTTGAGACATGACAATGATTTGGGATAATTAACTGCGTCCATCAGTGTTGATTTGCGGTTCCCAATCGTAACTGTAAGGAAATGCTGATGATTTTTGGATAGTTGTCTACGTCCATTAGCAGAAAACCCGATCGCCGGCTTTTAGCGATCGCACTTTCTCCAATGTGCGTTGATATGCGGTTCAAAATCCACCATTCACTAAGGGTCATGGGTTCTGAAATTTTGTCACAAGATACACTAGCCGAACAGTTGCTGGAACTAGCTATAAAATCTGGAGCAGAAGCTGCTGAGGTGTATCAGTCGCGATCGCTTTCTCGTCCAGTGTTTTTTGAGGCAAACCGGCTCAAACAGCTAGAAACTAACCAATCTGAAGGTACAGCACTACGGCTTTGGCGAAACGGCCGTCCTGGGCTGACGGTGGCTTACGGTTCTGTCTTAGCCGAAGTAATGGTGGAAAAAGCTCTGGCATTAAGTCAACTGAATGAATCAGAAACTGTAGAATTAGGCTCTAACTTTCAGCCCTCTTACCCAGATTTAGGGGAAAGTGTACCGATGGAGATTTTGGTAGACTGGGGCAAGGAAGCGATCGCACTCATCCGTGATGTCTATCCTGATGTTGTGTGCAATGGTGACTGGGAATGTGATATTGAAACTACCAGAATAGTCAACACTAAAGGTTTAGATTGTCACTACACTGATACTACCCTCAACTGCTATGTATCGGCAGAATGGGTACGTGGCGATGATTTTTTAAGTGTTGCTGATGGTCAAACCAAACGGGGGGAACTTCACCCTGAGAGATTAGCAAACCAAATTTTACAACGGTTAATTTGGGCTAGAGAAAATGTCTCACCCCCTACTGGTCGTGTACCAATTTTGTTTACTTCTAAAGCTGCCGATATGCTTTGGGGTACTGTGCAAGCCGCTTTGAATGGCAAACGAGTTTTAGAAACAGCTTCACCTTGGGCAGAACGTTTAGGGAACCCAGTCGTTGCACCTAGTCTCACTCTTTATCAAGACCCAGAAGCTGGCCCTTATAGTTGCCCTTTTGATGATGAAGGAACTCCGACTCAATCTTTAGTATTTGTCCAAAACGGGACTTTACAGCATTTTTATGGCGATCGCACTACCGGCCGTCAATTAGGTACTGAAACTACTGGAAATGGCTTTCGCCCCGGTTTGGGCAGCTATCCCACTCCTGGTTTATTTAATTTTCTTATCCAGCCAGGTTCGGCATCGTTACCAGATTTAATTCAAAAATTAGATGATGGCTTGATTGTGGATCAAATGCTGGGTGATGGCGGTAGTATTTCTGGAGATTTTTCGATCAACGTCGATTTAGGCTACCGCGTCCAAAATGGTCAAGTAATTGGGCGTGTTAAGGATACGATGGTTGCAGGTAATGTTTATACAGCCCTGAAGCAATTGGTTGCACTGGGCAATGATGGTGATTGGAATGGTTCTTGTTATACTCCATCTCTAATAGTAGAAGGGCTATCAACCACGGGGAGAAGTAATTGAAGAGGCAGGGGGCAGGGGGCAGGGGAGCAGGGGGCAGGGGAGCAGGGGGCAGGGAGCAGGGAGCAGGGGAGCAGGGAGCAGGGGGAATAGCGTGAACTCCGTTAATGAACCTCTGAACTCCGTTAATGAACCTTTGAACTCCGTTAATGAACCTTTGAACTCCGTTAATGAACCTTTGAACTCCATTAATGAACCTCTGAACTCCGTTAATGAACCTC
>NZ_JAYGHE010000122.1:9397-12102 GCF_034931145.1 Nostoc sp. UHCC 0252
TCCCTGCTCCCCTGCCCCCTGCCCCCTACCTCCTGCCCAATCCCTTAATCTCTAAAAATTATGTCTCTTCCTGTTCTGAATCAGCGTTTTCGCACCTGGTGGCAGCCTAGAAGAGGTTTAGCGATCGCCGAAGCTTGTATTATTGGTCTGGTTGCTGCCCTATCTGCGGTATTTTTGAAAGTAGGATCGGGATGGTTGGGGACATGGCGAGTCCATAGTACCCAGCTTTTTCCGGCATGGCTGGCGCTACCTACAATTGGTCTTGTCCTGGGATTTTTGGCTGGATGGTTGGTAGATAGATTGGCTCCAGAAGCTTTTGGTAGCGGAATACCGCAAGTTAAAGCAACTCTAGCTAATGTGCCGATGAAGTTATCTTGGCGGGTAGCAGGTGTAAAGTTACTCAGTGCTATCATCATCATCGGTTCGGGCATGACTTTGGGACGACAAGGCCCTACTGTCCATGTAGGGGCAGGTTTGGCAGCCGGAATGAGTCGTTGGGTTCCCACTTCCCCAGATCATCGGCGACAAATGATTGCAGCCGGTGCGGGTGCGGGTTTAGCTGCTGCTTTCAATGCCCCGATCGCAGGTGTATTGTTTATCGTTGAAGAGTTACTCCAAGATTTATCAGGATTGACTTTGGGAACTGCGATTATCGCCTCCTTTATTGGTGGGGTGATATCCCGACTTTTAGGTGGTGGCTCTCTTGACCTTAACTTGGAATTGGTACAATCTTCTAGCCAATTCTCTATCCCAGAAATTCCCTTTTTCGTGCTTTTAGGTATTTTGGCAGGGTTATTGGGTGCATTGTTTAATCGCGGCTTAATATTCAGTATAAAATTTTATAGAAAATTACATATCAGCTTACCGTTGCGGGTAGCTTTGGCTGGATTTCTCTCTGGTGTTGTCGTGTCCCTGCTCCCCGCATCCTTTCGTGATAATACGGGATTACGAGAGTCCTTAATTACTGGAGAGTCTCATCCAAGCGTAGCAGCGATCGCTTTTGCCGCCCAATTCGTCCTCACACTCATCGCATTTGGTTCGGGAGCGCCAGGGGGATTATTTGCTCCGAGTCTGATTTTGGGTTCTTGTTTAGGGTACATCATCGGTGTATCTGAGTTATATATCACCGGAACCGGCTCTCCTACTACTTACGCTTTGGCGGGTATGGGGGGATTTTTTAGCGCCGTTTCTAAAGTGCCAATCACAGCAATCGTGATTATATTTGAGATGACTACAGATTTCAATCTGGTGCTACCTTTGATGATTGTTTCTGTAGCAGCTTACCTGGTTGCGGATAAGGTAGTACCTGGTTCGCTTTATGAGAAACTTTTGGAATTAAAAGGCATCACTCTCACCAAAGAAGCTCCTATGGAAGGAGCGTTAACCAAGTTAACCGCAAAAGATGTGATGCAAGAACGGGTAGAAACTCTGGATGCAGAGATGAGCTTGGAAGAAGCAATGCAGTCTTTTGCTCGTTCCCATCATCGCGGTTTCCCTGTGGTGGAAGATAGCAAGTTAGTAGGGATTGTGACGCAAACAGATTTGCTGAAAGTACGCGAGAGTGCAAAGCACACGCTCCGCGATCGCAATTTAGCCGATATTTTGTTAAAAGAAATAATGACCTCTGTCCCGATGACAGTAACACCAATCCACACCTTAAGCAATGTGCTGTATTTACTCGATCGCTATCAAATCAGTCGCTTACCTGTGGTAGATGGACGAAAACTAATCGGGATTATTACTCGTGCAGATATTATTCGGGCGGAAGCAGATCATCTCAATGGTGATAACCGGACTCCGAAACTGCGACCAGAACCTTCATACATAGTTTACCAGACGCGATCGCCCAGCATCGGTAGCGGTAGATTATTAGTACCAGTAGCTAATCCCGAAACCGCAGGTATTTTATTACAAATGGCAGCAGCTATTGCCCGCGATCGCCATTATGAAATAGATTGCGTACAAGTGATGCTAGTACCCCGTCACAGTTCCCCATCAGAAACACAGGTAAGGACGGCAAAAAGCCGCCGCTTGCTACGACAAGCCGAAGTCTTAGCTAAAAAGTGGAAAATTCCTTTGCACACCCAGATACGAGTTACCCACGACGTAGCACAGGCAATTTTGGAAACAATCAATGAACAACACATCGACCTAATTTTGATGGGATGGAAAGGTAACACATCTACCCCTGGTCGGATTTTTGGCAACGTTGTCGACACCATAATTCGCCAGGCCACCTGCGAAGTAGTGTTAGTAAAATTAGGCACAACTGGGCACTCCCAAATTTCCAGTCCCCAGTTCAATCGCTGGCTAGTCCCAATGGCTGGCGGCCCCAATTCTCCATTAGCGATTAAGTTGTTACCTGCTTTAATTACATTGGGAAATGATCCACAAATTCACTTGACACAGGTGTTTAAACCATTTGAATTCAAGCCAGATATGTCAGTTTCAGAACAAGCCATTCGCCATTTGATGCGGCGGCGAAAATTGTCCAGTAGTGTAGTTGCTCTCCCAGTCCAAGCTGATTCAGTCGCTGAAGGTGTGATTAACTTAGTAAAAACCGAAGGTTACGATGTTGTCGTTTTAGGAGCTTCGCGCGAGGGATTATTGCAGCAAGCAATTCAAGGTAATATTCCAGAAGCGATCGCATCTGGTGTCGAAAGTACAGTGATTTTAGTTAGGGGTGCAATTCACAATTGACATAC
>NZ_JAYGHE010000123.1:0-11111 GCF_034931145.1 Nostoc sp. UHCC 0252
AAGTTAATTTCAAATGTAGAAGCTGCATTAGCAATGTAGCAATGCACTTTCTTTTAAGTGTTTGTATAAACAGTTAGCAATTATTAACACGTAATTAAGGCATTCAACTTAACTAAATATCCCTTCATTGGAGAGTAAAAAAATGACTGCTACAAATGGTAAGAGCAAAATTCGTTACGCCGTTGTTGGTTTAGGTTGGTTTGCCCAAGAAGCTGCCTTACCTTCCTTTACCCACGCCGACAACTCAGAATTAGTGGCACTGGTTTCAGATGACCCCACTAAAAACGAGGAACTGAGCAAAAAGTATGGTATAGAGCATACTTACTCCTACGATGAGTATGAGGATTGCTTGGCAAGTGGCGAGGTTGATGCAGTTTATATTGCGTTACCCAATCACTTGCATTGTGAATACACTGTGAGGGCTGCTAATCAGGCAATTCATGTGTTGTGTGAAAAGCCAATGGCAGTGACAGAAGAAGATTGTGAGGCAATGATTAAAGCTGCCAATGATAATAACGTAAAGCTGATGATTGCCTATCGCTTACATTTAGATGAAGCAAATTTACAAGCAGTCGAAATTCTGCGCTCAAAGCAAATTGGTGAACCACGTATTTTCAACTCAGTTTTTAGTCAGCAAGTAGAAGAGGGCAATATTCGTTTACGAGATGTAACTGGTGGTGGGACGCTTTATGATATTGGTATCTACTGCATTAACGCTGCACGTTACCTATTTCAAGATGAACCGATTGAAGTATTTGCTGTTGCTGCCAATAACGGAGAACAACGTTTCAGCGAAGTGGAAGAAATGACTAGTGTTACCTTGCGCTTTCCTAATGAGCGGTTGGCAACATTTACTTGTAGCTTTGGAGGCGCAAAAGTTTCAACTTATCAGGTTGTAGGTACTAAAGGAGATTTGCGAGTAGAATCTGCCTATACTTGGCAGGGAGAACTGAAGCACTACTTGACGATTGATGGTGAAACTCAAGAGCGTACTTTTGAGGCTCACGATCAAATAGCAGCTGAATTTACCTACTTCTCTGATTGTATTCTGCAAGATAAAGACCCTGAGCCATCTGGGACAGAAGGGTTGATTGATGTTTCTATCATTCAAGCTCTTTACAAATCAATTGAGACGGGTAAACCTGTACAGATAGAAACCCGCGATCGCCATCAACGCCCTACTTCGGCTCAAGCTATTGAACTTCCTCCTACTGAGAAGAAGCCAGATTTAATCCATGCTGCCTCACCTTCTGGTGAGTAGGAGTACAGTGTAATACCAATTTGAAAAAAGAATGCGCCAGATAGGTAAGGGCACAACATTGTTGTGCCCTTACGAATAATTGATGTGTCGCAAAGATTATTTGACTTGGTGTAATATAGCGATTTTCCTACATCTAAGGATAAAGACCTCTGTCAGTCAGCGCCTGAGCAACTCTACCCACTCCTAAAGTGTAAGCTGCTAATCTTAAAGAAATTTGCCGCTTCTTAGATTGTTGGATCACTCGATGGTAGGCTTGTACCATCAAATGCTCCATTTCACGGTTGACACGTTCTTCATCCCAGAATACGTAGGAAAGACCCTGCACCCATTCCAAATAACTGACTACCACACCGCCAGCATTTGCCAAGATGTCTGGTAGTACTGTCACACCCCGCGCCTCTAACGCCAAGTTAGCCTCAAGAGTAACCGGGCCGTTGGCTGCTTCTGCGACAACTTGCGCTTGCACCTGATTCACATTTTCTTGTGTGATCTGGTTTTCTAAAGCTGCTGGTATTAAGACATCGCAGGGTAAAGTTAATAAATCTGCATTGCTAATCGGTACAGATTGTGGGAAACCTACAATACTCTTACGGTTTTCAGCAGCGTAGATTTTCAACGCCGGAATATCAAGACCAGCTTCGGAAAATATTCCCCCAGCGCCTGTTGAAACAGCGATAATTTTCGCGCCTGCTTCATGTAGTAATTCAGCTGCGGCACCACCAACATTACCAAAACCCTGAATCGCTACTCTTACTCCTACCAAGGATTTACCTCGATCTGCTAGTGCCTCACGCACAATAATCATCGTGCCGCGTCCAGTTGCCATTTCTCGCCCCAGCGAACCACCGATGGAAAGTGGTTTCCCAGTCACAACTCCTGGTACAGCATGACCGACATTTACAGAGTAAGTGTCCATCATCCAAGCCATTTCACGGGCAGAAGTTCCCATATCTGGCGCAGGAATATCTACGGAAGGCCCAATATCTTTAATCAACTCGCTAATATAACGGCGGCTAATTCGCTCTAATTCGCCAACACTGTAGCGTTTTGGATCTATGGGAATGCCGCCCTTGCCACCACCATAAGGAATACCTAACAATGCACATTTCCAGGTCATCAGCATTGCCAAAGCCGATACTTCGCGCAATGTCACAGCCGGATGATAACGAATTCCGCCTTTATAGGGGCCTAAAACATCGGAGTGCTGTACCCGATGCCCAGCGAGAACCTGTATTTCCCCGTCATCTAGTTTCACGGGAATGGAAACTGTGACAACTTTACGCGGATGGCTGAGGATTTCCAGCAAACCCTGATTTAAATTTAATTCTTTAGCTGCTGCTTCTAAGTAGCTACAGGCTTGGTCAAATGGGCATATATGCGCTGGAGAAGCAGGTTCTAGCGGTAGCGGTGATTTTGAAATCATAAAACTTTCTCCTAATCACGGTATCTTTACGAACCGGATATCATTCTGTAACTAGCTTATCCTTTTTTTGGGAGAAGTGGGAATTTTGTAGTTTTTGTTACAGTTTTATTTTTTCTATTCTGCTATAGGAACTAAGCTAATGCGATCGCTACATTCTGTCCACCAAAGCCAAAACTCAAACATAAAACCTGCCTAATTTTACTGAGGCGTGCTGCTGTAACAATCTCTAAATCAAATTCTGGCTGCTGCAATCCTACACAAGGTGGTAATATTTGATGCTTTAATGCCATGAGAGAAAAAGCAACACCTAATGCTCCCGATGCTCCTAGTGTATGACCTGTACTTCCTTTAGTAGAACTAACTGCCACGCTTTGAGGAAATAAACGCTGGATTACTATACTCTCCATCTGGTCATTTAGCTGAGTAGCTGTACCATGAGCATGAATGTAATCGATATCGCTTGGTGTTAGACAACTACGTTCTAGACATTGTTTGATAGCTGCGATCGCACTTTTCCCTTCAGGTTCCGGTGCATTACTATGATATGCGTCGTTAGTTAAGCCGAAACCGAGAATTTCACCATACACTTTTGCCTGACGCTGTTTTGCCAACTCTGCGGATTCTAAGACAAACACAGCTGCGCCTTCACCCAAAACTAAGCCTTCTCGATGCAAATCAAAGGGATAAGCCCCAGTTTTCGCTAAAGCACCCATCTGCTGAAATCCAGCTAAAGTTAAGGGTGTAATTGGTGCTTCCACTGCACCTGCGATCGCTCGTTGACATTGCCCAGTTTGTATCAGTAAAGCTGCTTGGGCAATAGACCAAATTCCAGTTGCACAGGCTGCCATTGGTGCTAAAACTATTCCTGATGCACCGATTTGTCTTGCAGCTGCGATCGCATTGATATGAGGTAATGTATCTAGCCAATTTCCCAAAGAAGAAACCGACAAATTTGCCGCATCTTCATACATTTGCCGCGCCAGAATTTCCCAAGACGCTTGAAAAGAGCGACTCGATCCAATAACTACAGCACAATCAGCTAAAGGTGAAACTAACCCAGAATCTTGCAAAGCAGAAGCAACAACCATCTGAGTTAACATTGTCAACTCAGATGGTTGTTGAGAAATCAAACCTAGAGGAAGTGGTGAAAGTTCTGGAAATGGTTGATGCAACAGAATTCCAGATTTACCTGCAATCAAATTTTGCCAACTGTCCTCTAAGCTTCCGCCCAAGGCGGAAATTAAACCAATACCAGTGATAACAACCTTTACCAATTTAGGAGTTAATAGTTAGGAGTTAGTAGTTATTTTCCCCCTTCCCCCTTCCTCCTACTGCCCTGGTGTTTTCAGATTTTCAGCCCCTTGGGTGACTTTAGCAGAGTCAATGCGATCGCCTTGCTGAATTTTGTTCACTACATCCAAGCCTTGAGTGACATTACCAAACACGGCGTAGTTCCCATCTAAGAAGCCTAGATCCGCCAAAGCAAAGTAAAACTGAGCAGAAGCAGAATCTGGTGATTGCGATCGCGCCATCGCTACTGCACCCTGTTTATGGGGCAATATGACGGGTTGAGCAGTAGCATCAAAAGGTTTATTGTAAATCGGAGTATCCGAGTCTTTTGGCTTAACTTCTAAAGGTATATAGCGAGCATTTCCCGTTTTTGGATCAATATAGCTACCCGTTCCCAGTCTATCGGCTGGAACTTTCGGGTCTTTGCTTTGGGGGTCGCCCCCTTGAACTACAAACGGTTGTGGTTCGCGTACAACTCGATGGAAAGCTAAACCATCGTAAACACCCTTTTGCACTAAATCTACGAAATTGCCAGCTGTTATGGGGGCATTAGTGCCGTCTACCTCGATAGTAATGGGCGAACCTTTTACCGTCATCACCACGGTAGCCTTGCCTTCAAGACGCGGTAGACCTGCGGTTTCAGGAATATCACTACTAGTTTGAGATATAGACGTTGCTTCAGTAGTCGTCTGGGTAGTTGAGGTAGCTGTCGAGCTTGGAGAAGACGTATCAGAAGCTACCTGCTGTGTTGAACATCCTCCCAGCATCACAGCACCGATAAGCACAAGAGAAAGCAAAAATTGTGAAATTTTTAACCGCATTGCCAGTTACTGATTTAACCAGAGTATCTTATCGTTTTAAGGGGAATTGGGAATGGGGAATTGGGAATTGGGGAAAGACTTGTTTCAAGTTCTCACTTCTTGTCCCCTTGCTTCTTCCCCATTAATCAAAGCCCTTCTAGTGATACTCCTAAAAAGCGGGCTAGCTTTGCGCCTTCTGTTTCCAATTCTGTTAAAGATAAAGGTTGCCCAACCCGTGTTAAGGGTATATCTCGCCGCCCTTTGATGCGTAGATAGAGTGCGCGTAGGGGATTAAGACCTTCTTTTACAGTTATTCGCACGGATTGCACATCTTCTATACGGCTGTCAATCTCAATTCGGCGGTTTTTGCCAGGAAAACCCCAACGGAAGATTTTGATTGTGCCGGTTTCCTTGTTAAATTCGTTGTAACCGCCACCCACATCCAATAAAATCACTAGCCACAAGTATGTGGCTAATAGCAAGCCAGCAATGCCATATAACCCCATCACCAGTCCTTGGGGGACAAATACCAGTTGAGTTGGATCGGAAACTATGAGTAAATTAACTTTTAAATAGCTCGATATCCCAGCCAGTAAAAAGCCGCCTGCTCCCAAGGTAACGATAGTTGCCCAGCTGTAGTTACTGAACCGACGAGAACCGAGAACATTTTGATGCAGGAGGCGATCGCCTTTGTTAATCGTTGTTGATGTCGTCATTGAACTACAATTGCCTGTGAGATACTCGCTGTGAAATACTCGCACACTGAATGCTACTAGACAGAACTTGACTAAATTGAAGGTTAGTTATTCAACTAAAGAACACTTTAGAGGGTCTGCTGCTTGATTATTTTACCAAAGATTGTTGACAAAAACTCGGCTTGCGCTCCTCCCTCCTGCTACCCATATAATTTGTTTGTTAAGGCACGGTTATAATTTTTTTACTCATTGTCCGATAAAAATTCTCCCTTTCCTGCCCCCTGCCTCTTTTTGACCTCTTGGGAATGAGTTACCTACTTACGTCCATCTAGACTAAATTTTCTTACATTTCTGAGAAAAGTTGTGTCAAATTGTAAAATTTCTGATATTCATATTATTTATAAGGTTCGTGTTTCATGCCTAATTTGCTTCTGTGTATCAGGCAAAAACCCTGAGTAGTGTGATAAGTTAAGAATCATTAAGTTACCACAAGCTACATTACTAGCCGATGGTACGTGTAATGGCATAACCCTGAGAAATAATGACTTAACTAGTCAGTAAGCTCTCAGAATCTCAGTTACTTAAAAGCAGTTGAGATTGTCAAAAAAAACGTTAATTCCTCACGGCAATCGGTGACATTGGTTCTCCGTACTGCTTTAGAAACGTTGCAATTTTAGTAAAAAAAGAGGATTTTAGTCCGATGACCATCGCAGTTGGACGTGCGCCCAGTAGAGGGTGGTTTGACGTTCTAGACGACTGGCTCAAGCGCGATCGCTTCGTATTCGTAGGTTGGTCAGGGATACTATTGTTCCCCTGCGCCTTCCTAGCACTAGGCGGTTGGCTGACCGGCACAACCTTCGTTACCTCTTGGTACACCCACGGGTTAGCCTCCTCCTATCTAGAAGGAGCTAACTTCCTAACAGTGGCAGTATCCACCCCCGCCGACAGCATGGGACACTCCCTATTGCTGTTGTGGGGGCCAGAAGCTCAAGGCAACCTCACCCGTTGGTTCCAATTGGGTGGATTGTGGCCATTCGTGGCCCTACACGGAGCCTTCGGTTTGATTGGCTTCATGTTGCGCCAATTTGAAATTGCGCGTCTAGTAGGTATCCGTCCTTATAACGCCCTCGCCTTCTCCGCTCCCATTGCAGTATTCGTCAGTGTATTTCTGATGTACCCCTTGGGACAATCAAGCTGGTTCTTTGCACCCAGCTTTGGTGTAGCGGCTATTTTCCGGTTCCTGCTATTCTTGCAAGGCTTCCACAACTGGACACTCAACCCCTTCCACATGATGGGTGTTGCTGGTGTATTGGGTGGCGCTTTATTGTGTGCTATTCACGGAGCCACAGTCGAAAATACCTTGTTTGAAGACGGAGATGGTGCTAACACCTTCCGCGCCTTCAATCCAACCCAGTCTGAAGAAACCTACTCAATGGTGACAGCAAACCGTTTCTGGTCACAGATTTTCGGGATTGCTTTCTCAAACAAACGCTGGTTGCACTTCTTCATGTTGTTCGTGCCAGTCACAGGTTTATGGATGAGCGCCGTCGGCATCGTCGGTTTAGCACTCAACCTGCGGGCTTATGATTTCGTCTCCCAAGAATTACGGGCGGCGGAAGACCCTGAGTTTGAAACCTTCTATACCAAAAACATTTTGCTGAATGAGGGTATCCGCGCTTGGATGGCTCCTCAAGATCAACCACACGAACAATTTGTATTCCCTGAGGAGGTATTACCACGTGGTAACGCTCTCTAATAGACCAAATATATTAGGCGGCACTGGACGCGACCAAGAATCTACTGGCTTTGCCTGGTGGTCTGGTAATGCGCGTTTAATCAATCTATCTGGCAAACTCTTGGGCGCTCACGTTGCCCACGCTGGCTTGATTGTATTCTGGGCAGGAGCGATGACTTTGTTTGAAGTCGCTCACTTCATTCCCGAAAAGCCCATGTACGAGCAGGGCTTGATCCTGTTACCTCACCTCGCTACCCAGGGTTGGGGCGTTGGTGCTGGTGGTGAAGTTATCGACACCTTCCCCTACTTTGTTGTCGGCGTACTCCACCTAATTTCCTCAGCCGTCCTTGGCTTTGGCGGTATCTATCATGCCGTTCGTGGCCCAGAAACCTTAGAAGAATACTCTTCTTTCTTTGGTTACGACTGGAAAGACAAGAACAAGATGACCAACATCATCGGATTCCACCTGATTATTTTGGGATGTGGTGCGTTGCTGTTGGTTCTAAAAGCAATGTTCTTCGGTGGTTTGTATGACACCTGGGCACCAGGCGGTGGTGACGTTCGGATTATTACCAATCCAACATTGAACCCAGCAGTTATCTTCGGTTATGTAATCAAGTCTCCCTTCGGTGGCGAAGGCTGGATTGTCAGCGTTGATAACTTAGAAGATGTGGTCGGCGGTCACATTTGGATTGCCTTTATCTGTATTGCTGGCGGCGTTTTCCACATTCTTACCAAGCCTTTTGCTTGGTCGCGTCGTGCATCCATCTGGTCTGGTGAGGCTTACCTTTCCTACAGCTTGGGCGCTCTTTCACTGATGGGCTTTATTGCATCCATCTTTGTTTGGTTCAACAACACCGTTTATCCCAGCGAATTCTTTGGCCCTACTGGCCCAGAAGCTTCTCAAGCTCAGGCTTTGACCTTCTTGATTCGTGACCAACGCTTGGGTGCTAACGTCGGTTCTGCCCAAGGCCCCACAGGTCTAGGTAAATACCTGATGCGCTCTCCAACTGGTGAAATCATCTTCGGTGGTGAAACCATGCGCTTCTGGGATTTCCGTGGCCCTTGGTTGGAGCCTCTACGTGGCCCCAATGGTCTTGACTTGGAAAAAATCAAGAACGATATTCAGCCTTGGCAAGCTCGTCGCGCTGCTGAATACATGACCCACGCTCCTCTGGGTTCTTTGAACTCTGTGGGTGGTGTGGCTACCGAGATTAACTCCTTCAACTACGTATCTCCTCGCGCTTGGTTGGCGACTTCTCACTTCGTACTAGGATTCTTCTTTCTAGTTGGTCACTTGTGGCACGCTGGTCGCGCACGGGCTGCGGCTGGTGGTTTTGAGAAAGGAATTAACCGTGATACTGAGCCAGTGATGTTCATGGACGACCTAGATTAGGTTATAAAGTTTCTTTCATCACTGACAACTAAATAATTTAGAGGCTCTTGCATAAAAGCAAGGGCTTTTTTTATAGGAAAATTAGTAATCTGCTGATTAAATTGAGGAACTTACCAAGGTAATTAATACTATGAGCGACTCTAATTTTATTGATGCTTTGCGGTGGACATCTGAAGCTAAAGAAAAATTACAAAATATTCCCTTTTTTGTCCGCGCTCAAGCAAGAGCCAGAATTGAACAGCTGGCTCGTGAAGCAAATCAAGAGATTGTGACAGCCGATTTGGTAGAACAGGCTAGGCTGGAGTTTGGACAATAAAACATTCTGGAGGTCGTAACAATGACAGTCGCCAAGAATCGAGCAGACCGAGTAATGCTTTACGACATTAGCTGGCAACAGTTTGAAAATCTTCTAAAGGGTTTAGGAGAGCATCGGGCAGCACGGTTAGCTTACGATCGCACTACCTTAGAAATTATGACACCTTTACTTGAACACGAATATTACAAAGAGGTAATTAGTATTGCAGTTCAAGACATCGCTGAAGAGTTGGCTATAGACTATGAAAGTTATGGCTCGACTACTTGGAAGCGAGAAAGCCGAATGGTAGGGGTAGAATCAGATAATTGCTTCTATTTCCAGAATGAAGCTGCGATTCGGGGTAGATTGGATCTGGACTTGAAACAAGACCCACCGCCTGATTTGGCACTAGAAATTGATATTACCAATAAATCTCTAAATCGTTTTCCCATTTATGCCCGCCTCGGAGTACCAGAACTCTGGTGTTATGACTCCGGTGAACTCAAGATTTATCACCTGCAAAATGGGGAATATGTCGAGTCAGAGAAGAGTTTAGTGTTTCCTAATTTAGCAATTCGATATCTGCCAAAACTGATTGAGCAAAATCGGGCAGATGGCAGACGCGCAATTCGTCAGGTGGTACGCGAATGGGTGAGAAAAGGCGGCAAGGGTGAACTACCCAGTTAACCTAATTACGAATTACGAATTACGAATTACGAATTACGAATTAGTATTAGCTTCCTCCCACATTCATTGCTGCTAAAAAAGCCTTTTGACTCACATCTCTGTAAACTGTATTTAAATACTTCATTACCACATCACTAGAAGTTGAATTTACTGCATTTTCCTCTTCCTTCGCTAGGGGTATCGCTCCTAATACATCTAATACCATCTCATTAGTGGACGGCGCAATCACTACCAATGATGATTCTAGTGGCTCATTGTATTGCCAGAAAGAATCGATGTTTACCGAGTATTTATTATTAGGAATTGACTCTTGAATATCGGGCGTTTCTGTGGTATCTGGTTTAACCTTGGCACTACGTAATTGTCGTAAATCACTGATAATTTGCTCTTTGGTGCGTCCGCGCAATTGAAATAGTACAAAAGGGTCTTCACTGAAGCGATCGCCTAACTGATAGTACAATGCACCAATGTGTTTACAAGGATTTGCTTTATCAGGACAAGAGCATTTACTCTGGACATCACCAAGGGTAAATGGAAATATCGAAAGACCATTAGCCGTAAATACTTCTTCTATATTTTGTGGCATTTCTCCTGCTAGTAGCTTGGCAGCAAAAATTGCCCTTTGGGACATGGTTTCAATTACATAACCCCATTGTTCATCGCTAAATGGTTCAAGGGAAAGGGAAACTTTATAAGGTTCTACTTCACTGCCTTGCACCCTAGCTAATACTTTTGCACCTTTAAATTCAATACTGAGAACATTTCCTTGACGAGCATAATTTCTTGCACGTTCTAAACGCTTCTTAAAGCGATAGGAATCTAGCAAATCTAGCCATTGTTGTGACCACCATTCTCGACTTGCTTGTAATGTGTAATCAGTCATAAGTCAATTTAGAATTATGGAATGAATGGGTTGATATCATTTTGTGACAGTTATCTCAGACTATGACGTTTCTCGTTGGGAGCATATCAGTTTCGCAAATAGTACGCCTAAAGATTGGGAGTCTGACACTGGGACGGAAAACCTTAAATTAATTACGAATTACGAATTACGAATTATTCCATCCCCGCCTTGCGCCGCAACCGCTCAACCAATTGGCGCGAAAAATCCAAGCCCTTATTACGCAGGCGCTCTTGGATTTTCAGAGCAGCCAGTGCCAAAGGTAGCGCCTCTGTGTAGTGCCCCTCCTTTTCCAGAACTCGCGCCAGACCAGATTGAGCATGAGCCACCAAATCTTGCCGTCCCACTTCCTGCGCCAGGGCTAACCCACGCTCGTACCAAAGGCGGGCTTCTGTAGGGTGATCGCGCTCAAGGGCTAGATTTCCCAAGTTGCCTAGATAAGCTACTTGCATCGCTTTACCACCACGCTTTTCTTCTATCACCAACGCTTGCTTGTAGTAGAATTCGGCGCGATCATATTGTCCCTGTTTTTGGGTAACTCCTCCCAGATCGTTGAGGATGATCGCTTCACATTCTTCATCCTTCAACTCTCGATAAATTGCTAACGTCTCCTGGGACAACCGCTCCT
>NZ_JAYGHE010000124.1:0-11082 GCF_034931145.1 Nostoc sp. UHCC 0252
ATATATTCTTATGGTTTATTAGTGGCGATCAAAAATTACCAATTCATTTACAAAATAGCATTCGTGATTTAAACAACGACGTATATTTAAGTTGCGTTTCAGCTTGGGAAGCAACTGTTAAATATCAGCTAGGTAAATTACCATTACCGGAATCACCTGAAATCACCTTCCCAAGCAGCGTCAGCAGCATTTAATCAGTAGTCTCAACCTAGATGAAGAAAGTGTTGCTCAACTCTTGAATTTACCATTATTACATCGTGATCCCTTTGATAGGATGTTAATTTGTCAAGCTTTACAACATAATTTAACAATTCTAACTGTAGACCCGGCAATTCGTTCCTACTCGGTCAGTGTTTTATATTAGGGTAATAATTGCTCAAAATCTGGAATAGAATAACCTTTCCATTTTAAAAGTGCATAAGAGTATGCTTTTTTCAACATTAAATAATCAGCACTTACTCGGAGCTACGCCTACGCAAAACTAAATTCTTAGGAGCAATTCATGAATTGCCCCTACCTGAAAATCAGGGTTTTGGCTATTGTTTGCTTAAGTCCTGTTCACTTTTCGCTGTTCGGCTGAAGACTCGATAGTATAGCGATGTACTAGTTTCCTTTAAGGGAAACAGCAGATAGGTGAGAGGATTTATTGCCACAATAATATTTCGGAAGTCTCGCCGAGCGAAAAATAAGATGGCACGAGCAACTTGCTGTGCAGACATCACTCCATAAGGATTCAGTTGACTCTTAAACGGGCCAAGAATTAACTTGCGAATTACACAATCCCCATTCAAACGCTTGAGAGTAACAATATCACCTAGCGATCGCTTGCTGAGTTCATAAAGTGGACTCAACGCTGGAGAAACCTCAGCCTCAGAAGTATTTACCCAAATTTCCTTGGTTGCTTTTGCTTGTGGCCCTGTTATAGTTGTCACAAATATATCCATCAACCGCAATGCTGAAAAGGTGTTCACCTCATAAGACGTGTTGATCGCCTCCGGTGTGCGGCTGGCGTAGACATTGATTCCGTGGTTGATAATTAAAATATCTACTTTTTCTAAACTATTTCTCAGTTCGGCTTCATTACCCAACTGCCAGGGAACCACTTTCACCCCAACTTGCTCTACTAATTTTTCTGGATTAGTGGTTAATGCCACAACTTTAGCATTATTCTTTACAAGTTCAGCCGCCAGCGCTTGCCCCAGCGCTCCTGATGCTCCGGTTAAAGCGATGGTTTTCCCCTTGAGAGACAGTCCTGTACCAAGAATTTTATCCACTAGGGGAAACACACCACTGTAATAAGCGTTGACATCATCAAAATGATGCCGCCAATGGTAAGTCCGATTCACCCACCAAATGGATGGTATTGTCTCTAAAGGGCCGGGTAGATGGTTGAAATCTGTATCAATTTTTCCCTGGAAATATCGCACAGACGCGCCATATAAGAAGGTGCAACCATAAGCTACACCCAGCCAAAACCCCATCTGCTGGACAACTAAGGCAATTACTACCAACACCACCAGCAGTAGACTCGACTCTAAAATGTCGTGATAGAGTTGGGATTCTTGATAAATTTTCGGGGAAACTATCGATAAATCGCGGCGATAGGCCATGTGATGCTTGTTATGCCATTTAGCAAGCCAATTGACTTGGTGACACAAAGCATGGTAGGTGTCTCTCAAGACCTCAGCAAGCAAAAGTGAAAATAGTCCCCAGCTAACAAACTGCAAGCTGGTATTTAGCCAAACCCAATTAATTTGTAATCCTGCCTCAATTCCCATCAAGTTTTCAGCTAGCATTTTTATCATGTTTGTCTATACTCGTTTTCTTAATCATTCTTCATGATCTAATAAAGGTGCGTTAAGGTCGAGTCTAGAGCATCATATAGCCAGGTTCAACGTGGGTAAAGTCTTTGCTCAATTGCTGATGTGCTTTTGGGAAGGCGTGAAACGGAATTGATACGTAGAAATGATGCTCTACATAAAATGGCATATTCTACATGAATAATCGTACAGGGCAGAATAGTGATAGCCACAATCTTAAAACTAAAATTATTGGTATTTAAACAGCATGACAGATATAAAAGATTTATCAAAAATAATTGCCAGCAAAGGCGATAATCCACTAATGATGCCAGATGAAAATGTGCAGTCAGAAGAAGACATAGAACTTGAGCGAAAACTACGAGAACTCAAGTTTAAACAGGAATTAAGAAAAGATTGGATTTTATTTATTGTCAGGGATGTAGTAATTTTTCCTACAGCTATCCTTTTTATTTTTGCTGCCAGTGGTTATTCCCTATTTCTTCATATTCATGGGTAACTTACTCTGACTAAAACTTTTTATCAACCGCAGAGACGCAGAGTACACAGAGAAAAGAGAAATTATAGAGTTCATAAAAATTTATAATTTTATTTCTCTGTGTGTTCTCTGTGGTTATTTAAAAAATCTTATAACTTATCTAGCTCAGTGCAATTGCGTAACTAATTTTACAGACGACGAAGCCAACTTCCTACAAGTAGACTCATCTTTATATCCACACAAATTTTGCTGGATATAAAGTAAGTACTTAATGGAAATAATCTAAAAATATGGGGCTTTTAATATTTTCTGTTGCTTTAGTTGCCATTGTTACTGCAATTATCATTAATGGCTACAACGATTTAGTCAAGTATCGCAATCGGTACAAAAATGCTTATTCTCAAATCGATGTTCAATTACAGCGCCGTTACGATTTAATTCCAAATTTGGTGGAAACTGCTAAAGGTTATATGAAACATGAACGAGAAACCTTAGAAGCAGTTATCGCCGCCCGAAATTCTGCAATTAACGCTAGCAGTCGTGCCGCGCAAAATCCCGGCGATCCCCAATCGATGCAACAGTTGGGCAATGCTGAAGGGGCGCTGACGGGTGCGTTGAGTCGCTTGATGGTACTTTCAGAATCTTATCCAGAATTGAAAGCCGATCGCAGCATGACTCAGGTTATGGAAGAATTATCTTCCACTGAAAACCGGATCGCTTTTGCACGTCAGGCTTTTAATGACGCTGTAACACTCTACAACACCAAGAGCGAATCTTTCCCCAGCAATCTCGTAGCAAATACTTTTAACTTTACTGTTGCAGAATTGCTCGCCGAAGCTACTCCAGAAATGAGAAATGCTCCTCGCGTGTCTTTTTAAATATCTATGAATTTCTTTGAACATCAAGATCGGGCACGCCAAAACACGCAACAATTAATTGGATTATTTTCCCTGTCGATCGCAGTTATGATTATGGCAATTTACGTTGCCGCTTTATTTCTGTTCCGCATGGCTCCCCGTGTTTGGTGGCATCCAGGGTTATTTCTTTACGTGGCTGGGATTACAATAATTGCGATCGCAGTTGGAAGCTTATATAAAATTGCCTGTCTTCGTCAAGGCGGAAGCGTAATTGCTCAGGGGTTGGGGGGAAGCCTCTTACTCCCAGATATGGCAGATGAACAAGGGCGACAACTATTAAATATTGTCGAGGAAATGGCGATCGCTTCTGGAATTTCTGTCCCAGAAGTTTATCTCCTGGAAAAAGAAACCGGGATTAATGCCTTTGCTGCCGGATTTACCCCCAATGATGCCGTAATTGGAGTTACCCGTGGAACTTTGCAACACCTGAGCCGCGATGAGCTACAAGGAGTTATTGGCCACGAATTCAGTCATATTCTCAATGGAGATATGCGGCTAAATTTGCGTTTGGTGGGACTTTTACATGGGATTTTGTTCATTTACTTAACTGGAGAATTGCTGTGGCGCATTCGCGGTAGCTTCCGTTTAGGAAAGGAAGATAAGGGTTTACCTATCTGGGCTTTTGGTTTAGCACTGATGGCAATTGGCAGTATCGGATTACTTTGCGGACGCTTGATTAAAGCCGCAGTCTCTCGTCAACGTGAATTTCTCGCTGATGCTTCGGCTGTACAGTTCACTCGCAACCCGAACGGACTTAATGGAGTCTTTCAGAAACTCCAACAGATGGATTCACGGTTGATTTCGCCGGGTGCAGAAGCCGCTAGCCACATGTTTTTTGGCAATGCCCTCAACCCCTCTTTTTGGGAAGATTTGTTTTCTACCCACCCACCCCTAGCAGAACGTATCCGTCGGGTTGGGGGTTTGAACGTCAGCAATTTGCCAGCAATGCCATCTCGCAATCAAATGCGTTCCCCTTCCCAGGAATCTCTAACGATGGGCTTTGCTGGTGGTTCCAGGGCCACGCCAGAACAAGTAGTCAACCAAGTTGGAAGCGTAACACCAGAGCATTTTGCCCATGCTCAAGGGCTGTTATCGCAGTTACCAGAATCTCTACGTTTAGGCGTGCGAGAACAACAAAGTGCAATGGCGATCGCTTTTGCCCTAGCATTAGATACTGAAAATATCGAGATCCAAGAACGTCAAATTGCTTGGTTACGAGAAGTACAGCCTGCCGAGTTGGTAGACAAAACCTTGGAATTGAGTAGCGAAATTAGCCAGTTAGATCCCAAAATTCGTTTACCCCTTGTAGATTTGGCAGTACCCGTATTACGCCAAAATTCTGCCAAAGAATGCCAAAGGTTGTGCAAATGCCTTCACGGTTTAGTTGTAGCCACCGGAAGTTTATCACTGTGGCATTTCGTGTTGCAGTTAATACTATGGCATCGTCTCCAACCTAGTATAAATCCCACTTCTACTACAACGGTAGAATTCACCTCTATAGAACAGATTTGGCCAGATTGTCTATTAGTACTGTCTGTAATTGCCCGTGTTGGACACCTTCAGCCCGATGCCTACACTGAGGACATTGCCTATGCTTTTCGTTCTGGAGTTTTTCGACTTCCTAAAGCCGGAGAGCAAGAAAAGCCAGAAATACCACTAACCTGTAATTTTACTGAACTAAAGAAAACTATTGAGCGCCTTCGTCTTGCCAGTCCCAAACTCAAGCAAGCGATTGTAGATGCTTGCGCTCACACGGTACTATTAGACAACAAAGTTACACAGTCAGAAGCAGATTTGCTCAGAGCGATCGCCATGACGCTAGATTGTCCAATTCCCCCGTTTTTAAACCCTCAGCCTAGTATTTCAAAACAAAAACAATCTTCTCCAAAGCGAAGTTAATGTAACGAGTGAGACACAATTATTTATAGCTAAACAAAAAAGTCCGTTTTTGCGGACTTTTTCTATTATGATTTCTTATAGTTACAAATAGCTGTTTACCAGGACAATAACCTGTTGCATCTTAATTACATTTATAGGCAATTGATTTATTTTCATTTTCCTTACTCTTATTTCCCCTTACATTTTGCCTTTTAAGCTAAATTAGTATGACTATGCCACGCTGCATGAGCAGAAATCAAAGCGGATTCCCATAGTACAAATAGCTATCTAAGCAAAAGAGTATAATATTGTACAAAAAATCTTGGCATTGCCTGGAAATATTAACTTGCTTAAACAAGTTTGGACAAAATGCCAACATTCCAGAAATTTGATTGCTATATTAGATTAAATAACTATTCTGGCAAGGATTAAAAAGCTGTGCGAGATGATTTACAGGGCTTGGAAATTAGTCAAGATGAACTGCAAAAGCTGACTAATTTACCTGTCAATGCTCGACTTTTAATCATTACAAATACTCTCCAAATATTAGCAAAACTATACATCCAAAAAATTAAAAGCTCGGAAGGAGCAACCGTAATTTTTATTGGGTTTGCTACATTCGTTTTTGGCTATCTTTTATTTGATATATTTCTCAAAATATTTATATCATGGATGACAGTTCCATCCTGGATAGTATTAATTATTTTAGGTCTTTGGGTTGGTGGTTTGACACAAAGCATCTTATATTTAGTATGGAGAAATAAAATTAAAACTGTCAAGCTTAACATGACAAAATCTTTGCAAATTTTGTTAAGCGATGTTGAAAGATATAATACTGTTATCAGGGCAATAGATATTAACGATCAAATAGAAGAAGCTGGTAATCCAGAAGTGCTTATAAAGGAAAGAGAAAGTGTTTTAGAAGCGCTCAAGCTTACCAAAGCTGATTTAGTTCGCGCTTTGAAAACAGAAAGGATTTTGAGAGAAAATAAGAGCTTTATTCTTAGTAATACAGAACTATTTGTCAACAATTTAGCAGCTTTAACGGCCATGCAAGTAAATGAACAGGCTACTGAGCATGGAAGGTTACTCAATGAAGCATTACAAATTGCATTAGATGTGCAACACGAAATGAAAAGATTAGAGACTCAGCGTTAAAATAATTCGTAATTCGTAATTCGTAATGACGTGAGAACGCAAAAAGGATGTCGCAGACAAGACTCGCTAAGGTAATTCGTCACTGGAAAACAGGTCAGGCTAAGATACTTCTTCAGATCGTCCCGCTATAGATGGGGATTTAGACTCAACCATAACGTAATTACGAATTGTCGATGGCTTTTTCCATAATCCTTCCCACGGTTGCGATCCCCGGTCTAACATAAAGAATATTCCTAAAGCGATCGCTTATCGGTATGGACTGGAAAGAAGTCAGAGGCAACTGGGTAATTATTCCCCGAAATCCCATAGGTATCATCCATTTTTTAGGAGGTGCATTCGTCGCCACTGCGCCGCACATCACTTATCGCTGGTTACTCGAACAACTGGCAAGTAAAGGCTATGTTGTAATTGCTACGCCTTTCGTCAATACATTGGATCATACTGCGATCGCCAAATCCGTGCTGTTAAACTTTGACCGCACCCTCGAACGCTTACATGATTCCGGGGCATTACGCAAGCTTTACTTCCCCATCTACGGACTTGGCCACAGTATGGGCTGTAAACTTCACTTGCTGATTGGTAGCCTTTTTAAAGTAGAACGTGCAGGCAATATTTTAATATCCTTCAACAACTACGCCGCCAAAGAGGCTATCCCCCTAGTAGAACAGTTCAATTCTACTTTTGCCATCGAGTTTACCCCTTCACCCTTGGAAACAAACAAGCTTGTCCAAGAGCGTTACAATATCCCGCGCAATTTATTAATAAAATTTAGCAATGACACCATCGATCAATCAGCAGCTTTAACCAAAATCTTACAAGAACGTTTTGCTGATATGGTGACAGCACAAACGTTACCAGGAACTCACACAACACCTCTAGGTCAAGATATTAAATGGCAAACTGGAACGTCTTTCACCCCCTTTGATGCATTAGGGCAATGGTTTAAGCAAGAAGCATACCGCGACTTGAACCAGCTAAGAAGTTCTATTCTCTTGTGGGTGAATCCTCTTGCACCCCCATAATACTCAACTATTTCTTGTAGGGTGGGTATCTCGCCTATCTATAGCTGGAGTAACTTATGTTACTCACCTTACAAGATTAGATAATTTATTTATAGCGGTTCCCATTTAGATGCAGTACAAGATTATATTGCGAGGTGTAGGGGCACGGCAGTGTTCATTGGTGTCAACTTAGCGTAAAAGCTGTGTCCCGCCAGGAATTAAAGTTCCTCGCTAATAGCGAAAGTCATTTAAAGATGACTAAATAATCCGAAAAATCCTTAGTCTACTTTAGTAGACTTTAGCTAAAATCCAAAGAACTTTAGTACGAGGCGGGCGAGTCAAGCTTTCAGTTAAGCTACTTTTAGCTTAAGTTGACACCAATGGGCAATGCCGTGCCCTTACAGGTGTACCTCACGTAAACGAAAACCACTATATTGGAAATTCCGTTGACTATTAACTCATCAGCCCACACTATATTATTATTTTCTATTTTTACAGCAAATTATTAATAAGTGTTTACTACAAACTTCTATGTTTCAAATATTAATAATTGATGATGATCATTCTATAAAGCTCCTTTTGAAAAGGATGTTAGAAAAACAAGGTTATGAGGTGGTTACTGCTAGTAGCGGCGAAGAAGGAATAGAAAAAGCGCTAGCTTGCCCTCCAGCACTAATTATTTGTGATTGGATCATGCCAGGTTTGACTGGTCTGGAAGTCTGTCACCGGATTAAGGAAGATCCCAAATTTTCCACCACATTCTTTATTTTATTAACATCCTTAGATTCCGTTGCCGATTGCGTCAAAGGTCTAGATGCTGGTGCTGATGATTTTATCTCCAAACCTATCGAGCATAATGAATTACAAGCACGGGTAAGAGCGGGATTACGCCTGCATCAAGTAAGTAGAGATTTGCAGGCGCAAAAGTTACTTTTAGAATCAGAAATGTCAGAAGCAGCAGAATATGTGCGATCGCTCCTGCCTTTTCCTATGACTGAACCCTTTAATATAAATTTCCGATTCATTCCCTCGCTACAACTTGGCGGTGACTGTTTCGATTACTATTGGCTTGATGACGATTGTCTAGCAATTTACTTGCTCGATACTGCTGGACATGGACTCAAAGCTACTCTTCCTTCTATTTCAGTGCTGAATCTACTGCGTTCCCGTGCGCTTAAAGGTCTGAATTACTATCAACCTAGTGATGTATTGAAAGCTTTGAATGATACTTTTCAGATGAATTATCAAAATGACAAATACTTTACAATTTGGTACGGAGTTTATAACCGAATTAACCGCCAGTTAGTTTATGCTAGTGCAGGTCATCCCCCAGCAGTTTTAGTCACCGGTGCATCTCCCCGAAAATCGGAAATTAAACTCTTGAAAACCCCTGGTATGCCAGTTGGCATGTTTCCAGAAGCCAAATATGTTGATGCATTTTGCAAGATTGAAAAATTTAGTAACCTTTACATTTTTAGCGATGGC
Organism: Nostoc sp. UHCC 0252; assembly: GCF_034931145.1. NCBI lineage: Bacteria > Bacillati > Cyanobacteriota > Cyanophyceae > Nostocales > Nostocaceae > Nostoc > Nostoc sp. UHCC 0252. The sequence goes on from NZ_JAYGHE010000124.1 coordinate 8,738, forward strand.
GCTTATGAAATCACTAAATCAGATGGCAGTCTTTGGAGTTTGGATGCTTTTATTCAGTTACTAGTTAGCTTACAACATCCTGTTGATTGCCAACTCGATCGCGTATTGAGTTATTTGATTGCTCTGAACTCCAAAGATGCTTTTGATGATGATTTATCTATTTTACAAATGAAGTTTGATTAATTACATATTAGATACTAAAACCTGATTAAATGCGTCTTGACTGGGGAATATTTCAAATACTTTATCCATATTAGTCAGCTCAAATAGTATCCTGACTTGCTCATTAATTGAGCAAAGAACAAGTTTAGTATCTGCTGCCCGCAAGGTTTTGAAAGCTAGTACTAAGGCTCCCAAACCTGAACTATCCATAAATGTCACATCCTTAAAATCAACTAACACAATTTTTGCCCCAACTTCTAAAATATCAGTAATATTTTGCCGAAATTCTTGTGAAGTTGTAGCGTTTAAATTCCCATTGAGCTTAATAACTTTTACTTGTTCTCTCATAATTATTTCACGCTGACTTTTGTAAATGATGGTCTGATTTCGCTATTATATACCCATCATAGAACATTTAAAAATGCTTGTAAAATAAAATATGAGATTGAATATTGAGCAAGTATTGATAATTAATTTGATAAACAAAGTCTAATTGCAAATACTTTAATCTATTTTTTTATAATCATAAAAAATATTGTTAAGTTAATTAAATCTAGTTTTCCTAATAATAAAATGACGATTATAAAAGAAGAAGTGAGTCAGTAAGTACGAAAAGACGCATGTATATTTAGATTTGTAAAAAGGCTATAATAACCGATTATTAAGCTGTTATATCATGTCCGGCAAATTACTTGTGATATGTCATTGCGAGTGCAACGAAGTGGAAGGAAGCAATCGCAAGGCTTTTGGGATTGCTTCACTTCGTTCGCAATGACAATTATTTAACCGGACATGATATTAGATACTTTCAGTCTAGTTACATAGCTTGATTTTTTAAAGCCGATTTATCTACATCTGATTAATTTAGAGTCATTAATGTATGGATATACTGATCTACAAACAGAAGTTACTGCTTTTCAGATTATTTCTCAAATATTTTTTTATTTATGTTCAATTACTTACATATTCGAAAGAATTTGCCTCTGAACTAACGCTCTAGTGCAGCAAGGTGTAAATCTAACTACCATATCAACACACCAACGCTCTCTGAGAATGTTCTCTCAGGCGATCGCTGCTACTTTAGTATTCCCAATATTTATAATTTCTTAACAGACAGTATAAATTTATAACTCTTGATTCCTAGCTCCTTCAAATAGGACTCACCTTGGCTCTATGAAGCAGCTTTTCACCTTGAAGGTAGCCAGTGTAGCGTACCTTGACTGTTTCTCCAGGTTGTGAAGTTCCCTGCATCAATTGGTGTAGTTGCGGATCATAAGGTAATTCTGCTCCCACAGGTGCGATCGCTTCTATTCCCCACGCCTGTAAAAGCTTTTCTAAGGGTTTCTGCACCAACGGAACTATTTTCACTGCTGCTAGCTGTGGATTCTCCTGGACTTTTTGTGCTGCTGTTGGCCATTGCAATAACAAAGACTCCAGCAATTGTAAAGTTGACTGCTGTAATTCTTGTACTAATATCTCTCGCTGCTGTTCTAATTGAAGTTGCGATCGCTGGTATTCTTTTTTTAAATCTGCAATTTCTTGCAATAATTCCTGAATCGAGGCTGTTTTATCCTGTAACAACTCCCTACTTGAAAAAGTTACAACTAATTCACTCAATGGCATCTGTAGTACTAAGGAAAGCTTAAGCAGTACATCTACCCGCATCTGCTCCAGCTTTCCTTGCCGTAATCGCAATAGTTGATACTCTGAGACATTAGCAGCACGACTGAGGGCTTTAAAGCTAGAAATGCCTACCTGTTGCATTAAACCTTGTAATTTTTGGGTGAAATCAATATTGGGCATTTGGTACTGGTGACTAGGGCGTGTTTTTAAATTCGTTGTATTATTATTAAAAAATAAGCGATGCCTTCTCTACAAGAGGCTACGCCAAAGCCTACGCAGGTATAGTGTGTTAATGAAAAGTAGATTTTTCTGGAAAAATTGATGGAATAAGGTGCAGTCAAGCATTCTGTCCGGGTTTGCCTACCCATTCGCCCTTTAAGACTAGTCGAAATTGAAGGAGACATAAAGAGCAATTTCCTTAGATATATATAAATTATTTAATTAATTTTAAAAACTAATAAGCTAGTACAGCACGGCGGAAATAACTACCCATCAGGAATGCCTAAAACCCTTATGCGATAAGAATTACGAATTACAAATCCCAATTATGCAAAGTGGTA
>NZ_JAYGHE010000125.1:0-1577 GCF_034931145.1 Nostoc sp. UHCC 0252
AACTGGACGCAAGTTTTGATAAGAGACTGCTTTAATATCCAAGTATTTAGATTTAATTTGTTCTCTCTCTTGCTTCCCTGGAATAATGTCACCTCTATTTAAAATCAGTTCCAGCACCCCATAAGATTCTTGTTCCCTTCCATTCTTGATATACCTATTACCTAACAGCAATAAATTCAAACACATTCTCGTTTGAGCATCCATCTTTTCAATGCCCAAAGCCGCCAAATTAAAAGACTGTAGGGAAGCAATAAACTTAGTATTAAACTCTCGACCAATCAGCAGAATATCAAGCAATTTACTCCCATAATTCCAATTAGAGTAATGCTTACTTAATTGGTCAGCAATCACTAACCAGTCATCCAGAATTAGAATCAATGGCGGTAAGGATTCGCGCTTTGTTTCTGGTAGTTGCTTACGCTTTTTGTAGTCCGTGTAAAAGTTGTCAATTACCTCTTTGGCTAGGTCTGGGTTTTCCCCGTCAAAGACAATTACTCTCTCTTTCTCTCGTAAACCACAGAAACTATCATTCTTAGCACTAATTACCCAAATATCCGCGTTGGGGGAATCTGCAAGGATTTTCTCAATCAAATAATTGAGGGTGACTGATTTACCGCTTCCTGGTGCGGCAACTAAAGCAGTGGAACTATCGGCTCTGGCTAGGGCTTGCAAAGTATTTAGGGCAAGACCTTCTGATGGGTGGAGGTAATCACCTGTTGGGGTTGCTCCCGGTGCGATTGCGCCCTGTTCATCTCCAGTAACCTTATCGTTGGGGTCAATCGTCCCCTGTAAAGTTTGGCTACCTTGTAGATAAGGGGTTTTCATCTCACGCAACTGCTTAATGTAATCTGCCTTCTGTTGCTCCGTCATCCCAGCCGTTTGCGCCTCAAAGATGGCATCAGTTGCCTCCATTTGGGTAACTTCAATCTCCGTGTGGGCGTAAATCTCGGCTTTGGTGATATCAACAGTGCGATCATTAGCGACTAGATCCAGGTCAGCTTGTAGTTGAACTTCTGCGATCGCAACGTCTCGGTAACTGTCTAACAACTCGGAACGTGCAGCCATCTCAGCTTTTGCAGCATCCCGTTTTTGGGCGATGTCCTCAAATACGGCTCTCTGTTTCTCCTCCGACTGGCAGTGTCGCAGCATCCACCCAGCAAGCGCAAACCCCAGGAATCCACCAAAACCCCAAAACGGCTTGTATGGGTTAGTTGCCTTCACCAGCCCATTAACCCCCATAGCTGGGTCACGCACTACTTGGCGCGGCATTCCATCACTCTTCCACTGTGACCAATAAAATGGGGTCATCCTGAAAGGTCGTCCATTTTTATCCTCACAGGTCAATGTTTTCTGTGGGGTTTTCAAACAGAAGTAAATGCGATCGCTGCTAGTTCCCTGCCACGCCATCGCCGCCGATCCAATACCCACAGTCAAACTCAACCCAATGGCAACAGCTTTCTTGTCCATTGGTAACTGACCAAACCACAACATTAAACCCGATTGTTGCGACTCGGATAACTGTTTGTGTTTCTCAGATAAATAATTCATTTACCTCTCCTACCACCAAATAGAAAAAT
>NZ_JAYGHE010000125.1:1970-11076 GCF_034931145.1 Nostoc sp. UHCC 0252
TTTCTGCCATAAATTACCCAACATTGCACCCCAACCGCGAACTGTTCCTGTTGCAGAAACACTTGATGCTGGTGCATGATTTTGGCTAGTAACTGGTATCACTTCCTGGGGTATTTGATTTGGCTCTAATGCCCTTGAGCCGTACCGCGCACGGGCTAAAAGCTGTTGTCGTTTCTCTCTTAATCCCGTAGTAATTGCTTGCCTTTCGGCTTGCACAGTTTGCTTATTTTCTATACCGTTAATCTTGTTTTCATGCCTCCACAATTCCGCTTGCAAATCGTGGTGTAATTGGGCTGCAACTTCAGTTAAAGCGTGTTTACGCTTTTGGTCAATTCGCAACAAGTCGGCTCTATCTTGGGCATCTATCTTACTCATCTCTGAATCAAATTCCGAATTGAGTTTGCGAATTTTGGCGATAGCACCCGCTACATGAGAGCCGTATTGTTTACGAAGTTCGACCCAGGTAACTTGTCCTTTGGTCAGCTTCTCCATCGCCTCAAAGACGACCTTGGCGTTATCTAAGAAAGGCTCTAATCGGTCAGATAGTTCTTGGGCATTATTCGCATAGTCAGCGAATTGTTCAAGCTTATTTATATCAGAGAGATACCCCAGAATATCAGACTCAAACCCTCCCCATGCTTGTGCTTTTTCATCAATATGCGAACTATGACCAACTACCGGATTACGTATTGCAAAGTCCATTGCTTAATCTCCTAATAAGGTATGTTGTCGTAGTCGATATCGCTCGACTCTTGGGGCAATTCATCCCAATAACCCATGTCTTCAAATCGGCTATAAATTCTCGCTGCTAATTGCCTTATGGGGTCGTCAAAATCATCAGAAATTAAATCAAATCTTTTCTCACCAAATGCCAAAGTATTTGCAATGTCCGCATCAATCCCATTACCCAAGAATTGACCAAATGCAGCAGAGTATGGATGGTCATCAATGGTTTCATGAGTTGCTAAGAATTCGGTTCCAGTGAAGGGTGGGTAATCTTCACTCTCGAATATTGGTGTGGAAAGTGCCTCAATATCTGCTGAGATCCTTGCTGCCCATTCTTCAGGATTTTCCGCTTTGAATTGCTCTAATCTCAAAGCGCGGTCAGTCAGAGGTGATTTGCCCCAATCGTTGGGATTTTTGTAGTCAAGTGTCATTTGTTAGAATCCTTGTGTACTTTCGTTTTTGCGGCGAGAGATACATCCTGATTAGGCGATCGCCAAGCTTGCCGGCAGGTGCGATCGCTTCATCATCAGTTCTCACAAAACTCAACAAGTTCAAAAACCTCCCTCTGCACTTGGTTTTGACTTAATTCAAAGCGTCTAGCTTTCGAGTCATTAAATATGAAAGGGGCATTGACTCGACAATTAGAACGGTGGCTGTAGCGCAATTGTTGACCACGGAATTGGTACAGGTGGTTACGTTGCAAGGCTGTCATTGAAAGCATAAGTTTGTCCCTCAACTTGCGAATAAAACTCGATATTTAGGATTGCTTCGTGAATCTCCATCAAGGCTTGCACAGCATCACCCATCTTTAAGTCATTCGATGTACTGAATCGGTCGGAGGCTTCGATTTGCTTGTAATTGGGAGATGCTTGCACAAACCTTAGAGTTTGTTCGCAACCCAGGATGATGGTCATGATTTCGGTGGTCGTTAGGCTTGGCTGTGTCTGCATGGTTTCTTGGTCGCTCATAACTTTTTCCCTTTCCTTTGGGTTTTCATCGGTGTGGGTTGGGGTTCTGGGTCAGTGCTTGGCGCTTCTGGCTGACTCGGCCTTTGAAGTACATAGCTGATAGCCCCTCCACCCCCGACAGCTGCGGCGATGGTAAACATATTGTTTCTGCCGAAGTACTGCACTCCGAAATAGCCAAAAGCGATCGCTGCTGCTGTTGCACCAATGCCTAAAACCGTGTTTCTAAATGTGGTTCTGCTCATGCTGCCCCTTTAAAATTAGTGACCATTGCGCTAAGTGCCGATTTATTGGGCTGTGTAGAAAGTGAAGTTTCGGGTTTTGGTGATGGTTGCACATTGCCGTGTTGAAAAATCAGCTTCTCTACACCTGCTGATAATGCTTGTGTTGGCGCGTCCTGGGGTAAATCAAACATCTTGCACAATTCAATTACTGCTAGATAGGAGATGGTTATACGCCGAGATTCGTAATTCATTGATTAAGCTCCGAATGCAATTTGAGTTAATAGCTTCAACCCCAAAGCATTGATGAATTGGGGATTATTCAAGACCACAAAACCTAAACCGGCTAGGTTCTGATCCACCACTGGCAAGGAAACACCACCACCCCAGGCGACAAGGTATTTCGCTCGGTCTAGATAATTACCAGCAGTTACAAAGTTGGCGAATTTCTCAATCCTGTTACTCCACCACTCATCTAGACACTGGCTGTACTCGGTTTCAAATTTCTTGCCTGTCAGGTGGTTCCCTCCATAAGTGAAAGTGCCTTCTACAATTCCCTGGTTAACGAGACTGGGCGAGTGCTTCACATCCTTGGACAGCAGACTCACTCGGTCGTTTCGTTTGTCTAGTGCCTCTGCAATCATGGTGTGCAGTTCACCGGCTCCACCCTCTATCAGGTGTCTGTCAATCACTGCACCACTGCCGTTGAACACGGTAATCAACCAAGTTGATGAACCGATATCGAGTGCGATCGCTAATTCTGAGGGGTCAAGTACCAGGGACGCTTCACCGAATAAACAGTGGGCAATGCTCCCAAATCCTTCTGGATAAATGCCAGTAACAACGATTTCAACTGTCTTGCTGACAATGGAACGGGTTACAGGGTGCAGATGTTCAAAGGTGTGAGTCCCTTCAACTCTGCGCTTAATCTCATCTCCCCAGCGTTCGGGGTTGTGATTGCTCAAACTAATTTCTAGCTTGACCCCATCGGGAATATTCAGAACTGCTAAGTCTGCAAGGATGCTTTCTAGTGCCAGTTCTGCTTTTTTGGCTTTGTCTTCGTGTAGCAAGGTGTGGTCACTTTGCGCTAGAGCCGCACTGCCCCAGAAGATTTGAACGTCTTTTAAGTCCAGGCGCGTTCCTTCTACATATCGAAGCCATGCCCCATCTTTTGAGATGGTTTCGTGGTGCATGATGTTGCGGTTGCGAACTAGTGAGTATACGGCAGGCATCATGATCGAAAAATCACCGATGATTGCCTTCCCATACCCTGCACCTGAGTCTTTTCCGGCGATGAGGTCAGTTAGCCCTGATTTGGCTAACAAGTCTGCCTGAACTAGCCAATTTTTGGCATTGGAATATATAGCTGTCATGGTTCAGATAATTGTTAAAGTCTTGATTTTTCTGGATTTGGAGAATTTAGAGGCTAAATCGCTTTAAATCCACATATCCAGTAGGGGGCAAGCCATAGCATCACTTTCCGGCAACTCTAGCCTTTGTTGGGTGGCATTTTTTGGCTTGATGATGCTATACTACACGTAAACTAGTCAGCGCGTCAACTAGTTTACAGTTTTACTGCAAAAAACGTAAACACACTCGTATGATTTAGGAAGTAATGAATGATAGATGATGTTGTGGCACGAAGAAACGACCCAAGCTATGCACAGCTGAGTGGATACATCAGCAAGGAGGTGGTCAAGGAATTCAAGATGGCTTGTACTGACTTAGAAATTTCCCAAGTTGATGCAATGGAAGAGGCTGTCAAGCTATGGCTAGAAAAATACAAAGCTAGTAAAGCTAAGAAGTCAGAATCATCAGAATAGAGTGATCACACCCTATGAGGTTGTTTGAAAAGTTGTTAGCTGTGATTTGAAGCACTTATTGATCCCCCCTAGCCCCCCAATTTATCGGGGGATTTAGGGGGATCTAGAACGTTTTGCTACTGACAAAAGGACTTTTCAAACATCCTCTATGACCAAAACACCAACCGGAACTTAGAGATAATCACAAATTCTTACGTTCTCTCTTCAAAAGTACAGATTTTATTAAGTAATGTTACGGTAAACCAGTCTAAAAATTGGATCTCAAAACCGTACTTTAGGGGATGAAAATTCGTATTAGAGTTGGATGTCAAGTGTTCGATTGTTCTGTAAGATCAGGCAAGTACTGAAATGAAGCGTACACGGAGGTAAATATACAAAAGTATCAAAAGATAAACGGACAAAAGCGCCACTAGCTAGTAAGTAGTGACGCTTCATCCGAGATTTAGACTCATATTCCATTTACTGGAGCCGGAGAGGGGATCTCAAACAAACCAAAGCAGTGGCAGAAAAGTTGGGAAGCTTAGAAAACCACTGATTGGAAATGAGATTTAGTCCGTGCTGCCTTCACACTATTATATCGATAGCTGTGGCAACTTTGGTGTGCTTCTGTTGGCAGATTTTGGCTAAAAAAGTCATCAAATCTTTGTTTTAAAAACCAAAATTGGGCAAAATTCGAGCAATACAGCGATTTATGTAGATATAAGGTATGGCAGCGCGATAACCCCCTCCAAATACTGAAAAACAACGTATTTGAGGGAAAAGCTGTGAAAAATAGTAATTATGGACTTCAAAAAATTGAAGTTACACAGAGGTACGAGATCATATCCCGTCCCTCTGACATAGAAGCGCACCATTGGAATGAATGGTTAGCCAGTGCTGTTGACCCTGGAATTATTGCGCTAAACGTCATTTCCGTATCGGGTACTGCCGCCTACGATTACCTGTTCTATGGTCAAAACGTCCCCCGCCGTAACGATGGACGACTCAGAGACGGGGTACTCAAGAAGTATCGCCACATAGAAGGTAATAACTGGTGGTGCAGTGGCGTTGACCCGCTTAACGATTATAGCCCCATGATGTGGGGCGGCATGAAGCCCGACCACCCCAGGCGCGACCTGAACAAAGTTCTTAAATTCATCAAGTATGAACATCCCCTAAGAGTGCCAACACGGGCATTCTTCCTGGCAGTACCAGATCACATCTGGGAGAGTGTGGCCGCACGATATGACTTGACCATTAGCGATGAAGATAGGGCATTAGGCTTCTGGCATTGGGTATGGAAGTACAACATCTCAGTTGTGATTTGTGAAGGGGCCAAAAAAGCAGGGGCATTACTCACATTGGGCTATGCAGCCATCGCCCTTCCTGGGATAAACAGTGGCTACCGCAATCCCAAAGATGAATTTGGGCAACCCACAGGTAATTTACACCTAATTCCAGAGTTGCAACACTTCGCCACCCTTGGACGTAAATTCATCATCTGCTTTGACCACGACACCAAGCCAGAAACAGTTCAACGGGTGAATATTGCCATTAGCCAAACCGCTAAACTGTTAACGAAGTGCGGCTGTCAAGTCCTAGTGACACAGTGGAGTTACCCCGAAAAAGGCATTGATGACTTAATCGCTGCTAGGGGGCCAGCTGTTACTGATGAAATTATAAAACTAGCACTGACAAAAGAAAAATGGCAGGTCAAAGAGTACAGCCGACTCTCAATTGAGGCGGCACTCGTCCTCAATCAGCGTTACCTGGGAGCATTGACCATCCCGGAAACCGCTAAACTGATTTTACTCAAATCCGTTAAAGGTTCTGGTAAAACCGAGTCATTTGCCGCGATCGTTGCTGAGGCGATCGCCAACGGTCAACCCGTTATCCTCTTATCGCACAGGGTACAGTTAGCCCAAGCGATCGCGGATCGGCTAGGCATCCCCTACATCACCGAAGTCAGAAACAGCGAAACCGGGATTTTACTTGGTTTTGCGCTGTGTGTAGACAGTTTACACCCCAACGGTCAAGCCAGATTTAACGCCCTTTACTGGAAAGAACCGCTAGTAATCATTGACGAGTCCGAGCAGGTGATCTGGCATTTGCTCTCTGCCAACACTGAAGTTAAGAAGCATCGAGTCGAAGTCCTCAACCAACTTTCACAGTTGTTCAAAAACGCCTTCGCCCCTGGACGCGGTAAAGTCATCCTGGCTGATGCTGACTTATCTGATTTATCGCCGGAAATGGTCATGGGTCTAGCAGAAACCCAAGTTACCCCTTGGGTTGTCGTCAACAACTGGAAGGGTCAACCCTGGAACATTTACCACTACAAACAAACTACCCCGGTTAATTGGTTAGCTGCCCTGGAAGCCCACATCAAAACCGGGGGTAAGCCCTTTATTGCCGTTGATTGCCAAAAAGCTAAATCTAAATGGGGAACCAAAGTCTTAGAGGCGAGGTTAAAGAAACAATTTCCCGATCGCAAAATCCTTCGTATTGACTCCGAAACGATTGCCGACCCGCAACACGAAGCTTACAACTGCATCTCAAGATTAAACAAAGTGCTGCTGGAATATGACATTGTGCTGGCCTCCCCATCCATCGGCACAGGGGTCAGCATTGACATTTGGGGGCATTTTACCAGTGTTTGGGGATGCTTCCGGGGAGTAGCACCAGAAAATGCCACTCGCCAAGCCTTAGCCCGTGTCCGAGAGGCGATACCGCGTCATCTTTGGGTAGCCAGTCATGGCTTAGGAAAGATTGGCAATGGAGCAATTAACCTCAAATCCCTGTTAGCCTGTGAGCATAAACGCTTTCAAGCTAACTTGAAGCTGCTACAAAATGCTTCATTGATCATTGACGGCGATGAAATCAACATTAACCGCACTGCCTTAAACGTTTTTGGCAAAATGGCCTGTCGGATCAATGCGGGTATGATTCATTACCGCGACACTGTACTAGAGGAATTAGGCAACGAAGGCCATAACATTGTCGATGTCAATGACAACAAAATTCGCAAAAAGTTAAACAACGAAATCACCGCCCAAACAAATGAAGTTTACAACGGTGAATGTCAGGATATAACTGCTGCCGATACAACTGATATGACTGCTGCCAAATATTCGGCGCTACAACAACAACGGGCTAAAACCACAACTGAACGCCACATTGAGCGCAAATATAAGCTAGAACAGCGTTACGGTGTGGATGTTACCTCGGAACTCGTCAAAAAAGACGATCAAGGTTATTACCCACAATTGAGATTGCATTTTTACCTGACCTTGGGCAGAGCGAAAGTCGCTGACCGCGATCGCAAACTGGGTGAAAAGATGCTTGCCTGCAAGAGCGCATGGCTACCAGACTTTAACGGTGGTCAACTGGGTTTGGTAATTCATGCCTTGGAACTGTTCAACATCCCCAATTTCATCGCCGGCGATCGCGAATTCCGGGGAACTGATGCCGACCTAGTACAGATGGCTAACAATGCCTTGAGCGTGAAGTGGCAGGTGAAAACCGTTCTGGATATTACCCTCAATGACAATGACAGCCCCATCGTTATCTTAAGGCGATTGCTGAAGAAGATAGGGCTGAAATTGAAATACATCTGTCGAGATGGCACGGGCGAACGCCAGCGAGTTTATCGTGTGGTTGACGCTGACGATGGGCGAGATAAAATCTTCCAAAACTGGCTGTCTAGGGATGCAGCCCAGGCTTAACCGGAATCTTTAACTGTAAATCTATCAAAATACTGCGCCAGTTGTAGCCTTTACCTACAGCAGGGGTTGCCTCATGGAATAATTGCGACTTTCGTACCATTTCCCAGTGCAGACAAGCTTAATAATGTGATAGTTAGGACTACCATTCGTCCAAAATGCCTGTTTTCGGTTCCGTCCACTAACGGTAATTAAATAGATAAACAAATTTACTGGACGATCCATACAGGTCAATCACACAGGTAAATGGTCATGAACCCATTAACCCCCAGTAATGGATTTAAAGCCAGCCAGCCTGATGTATTAAAGCCGTAAAGCAACTGTCATCTGTCAACAGAAGAAAAATAACTTCAAAGCTCACTAAAATTCGTTTTCAAAGTCAGCTTCTAAATCTTGTTCAAACCAGTGTTCTGCCCACTTTCGAGAAAATAGCGACCCGACACGAGAGCAAAACGCTTTCAATTGTTGTACCTCAGTATTACTGTATTTCTCTTTGGACAGGCGCTCGAATAAAAAGTTTGAAATCTCTGTGGGGGTTGGGGAGGTGTCATCCGACCAAAACTCCTCGTCGTCATCGAGAATACATGGGCAAGCCATTTCAAACAGAATCATTGAGCGCAGTGAGTAGTCTGTTTCTTCTAAAGATTTATTTTTTAGAACTTTGAGGAGAATTTCCTCATCCACAAGACAAAATATGCGATATAAGTCGCACCAAATCTCATGATTATTCTGCCTCTGAACTGAACAGACAGTAGATATATTTTCAACAGTTTGTGCATCAATCGGGCTGAGGTGATCCTGGCAGAACAATCTTGAGATAATTGATTGGGTATCTTTGTCTATGGGAATCTCGATTTCATCTCCCAACCAATCGCTAGAGTTTCCCGCAGTAAAAAGCTCCCAACATAAATTGTTAGGTAAATTAATTAAGGCATTTACTAGAGGCGATATATCATTTTGTACATTGTTTTTGGGAGACTGACGAACTCTTCCATAATTAGGATCTAACGTTTTCCGCCGTTTGGCCTCGCCCATGTTGTATTTCTCCTACCAATAACACTTTTGTGTATCTGCTTATGAATGCTTCTGAGTTGCTCTAGCGTTACGCTGCTCTTGAGAGAGATTTTACCGGAGTTAAGCGGTTAATTAATTTACATTCAAATCCCTTAAATTATTACTTGCTTTAGGGTTTGAGAATTTCTGGATTTTGCGCCTTCAAGCCTTAAAAATAAGCCAGCTTTAATCAACTCCGGCTCATTTCTAGTAATCCATGCAGTTAACCTGCCCATAACGGAAATCTCTATTCCTTCATAGTTCACTGCTTCTGTAAAGCCTGCGTCAAGTGAATCAATTCTATCGATAACTCTATCTACAATCGGATGAAAATCTACCTCTATTGCTCCTAACTCCAATACAGATTGTCTGGTTTTAGATGAGTTGTACTTGATGAACGCTTTTTCGGCTTCACCCCAATACAAATTTCTCACCACTACATAATCAACCTGATTACCACAAGCTTCTATTAATCGTTTGAGTTGAATTACGCTGTCTTTGACTCTGCCTAGTACCGATACCATAGTAATGCGATAGCCCAAGCTTGACGATTGCACATCTTGAACAAAATCCTTAAAATAATCTCCCACTCCAGACGGCAGATCCATTAAAGCTACAGT